>JBOGSY010000053.1:0-9655 GCA_050691915.1 Candidatus Limnocylindria bacterium
CTCCGGGGAGGAGCTCGCCTGGCGCGCCGGCGACCGCGTGCGGCACCGTCGTTTCGGCGACGGCATCGTGGTCACCAGCCAGTGGGTCAAGGGCGACGAGGAGGTGACCGTGGCCTTCGTGGGACAGGGGGTCAAGCGGCTGATCGCCGCCTATGCGGGCCTGGAGCGAGCCTAGGCGCTAGCATCGGTCTCCAGGAGGTGTGAGAGTGCTCGAGCGCGGGCCAGAACAGGTGAAGGCGCTGCTGGACGAGCTGCTGACGGAGCGCGGCGCCTTCGCGGAGGCGCTGGCCAAGGTGGATCCCCAGCTGTTGACCACGCCCGGCCTGGTCGGAGACTGGAGCGTGCGCGAGCTGCTGGCTCACCTCGGGTACTGGGCGGGCCACGCCGCGGAGGCGATCCATCGCGCCGAGCAGGGCCGGACCCAGGACTTCGGCGAGGACGAGCTCGAGGTGGACGAGCGCAACGCGGTGGTCGCGCGGGTCGCGGCCGAGACCGACCTGGCGACCGTGCGGCAGCGCGAGCAGGCCGCCTTCGACGCGCTGGCCACCCGCCTGGGTCGCATGGATCCCGCCTGGCTGGACGAGCGGGTGGCCTACGGTGACACGCTGGAGCACGTCATCCGTGACGACGGAGCCGACCACTACCGGGAGCACACCCTCGACCTGCGCTCCTGGTTCGGCGAGGGTGATGTGAACGACGAAGGCGGCGACGAAGCGGACGGCGAGACGGAGGATGGCGCATGAGCTCCGGACCGCGGGTCGGCGCCTTGCTGGAGGACCTGGACCGGCAGCGCACCGCCTTCGTGGCCGCCCTGGACGCGGTGGGGCCGCGCGCCGGCCGCCGGATCCTGGAGTCGTGGGACGGGCGCGACCTCGTCTTCCACGTGGCCTACTGGTCCGATCACGGGGCCAACGCGGTGCGGCTGGCCGCGACCGGCCGTGGCGGCTCCTTCGACTACGACTCCTCGCAGACCGATGCCATCAACGCGCGGGCCACGCTCGCCGGCCGAGCCCTGAGCCTGGAGCAGGCTCGGACGCGCGAGGGCGAGGCCTACGCCCGGCTGCGCGCCGGCCTGGCCGCGTTGGACGACGGCGTGCTCGACGAGCAGCTGGGCAACGGCGACCTGGTGGAGGACGTGGTCCGCTACGACGGGCCGGACCACTACGCCGAGCATGCCGGTCACCTGCGCACGGTCCTGGGGTGAGCCCCGGCGCACCGGCCCGCCGCGCGGCCGAGCTCCGTGCCCTGATCGACGAGGCCAACTACCGCTACCACGTCCTGGACGCGCCCACCATGGACGACCAGGAGTACGACCGCCTGCTTCGTGAGCTCCAGGACCTGGAGGTCGCCAATCCCGAGCTGGCCACGTCCGACTCGCCCACCCAGCGCGTCGGCGGCCCGCCGTCCACCACCTTCGCCGAGGTCCGCCACCAGGTGCCCATGCTCTCGCTCGGCAACGCGTTCGGCCACGACGAGCTCCGCGAGTTCGACGTCCGCGTACGGCGTGGGCTGGGCCTGACCGATGCGGACCCCGGGGTCACCTACGTCTGTGAGCTGAAGATCGACGGCCTGGCGATGAGCCTGCGCTACGAGGGACGGAGCTTCGTCCGGGGCGCGACCCGCGGCGACGGGACCACCGGCGAGGACGTCACCGCCAACCTGCGGACGGTGCGGGCCATTCCCCTGCGCCTGCGGGCCGACCCGCCGGGGGACCAGCTGGAGGTCCGCGGCGAGGTCTACATGCCGCGCGGCGCCTTCGCCGCGCTCAACGAGCAGCTGGAGCGCGAGGGCAGGCCGCTCTACGCCAACGCCCGCAACACGGCCGCCGGATCGGTCCGCCAGAAGGACCCGGGGATCACCGCCGGCCGCCGGCTGTCGCTCTGGTGCTACCAGGTCGTGGGCGTGCCCGGCCTGGCCAGCCACTGGGAGTCGCTGGAGCTCATTCGCGAGCTGGGCCTCCCTGTCAATCCGGCAACGCGCCGGGTGCGGGGAATCGACGCCGTCATCGGGTTCGTGGAGGAGTGGGCGGAGCAGCGCCGCGAGCTGGACTACGAGACCGATGGGATCGTGGTCAAGGTCGACGCGGTGGAGCAGCAGCAGCGCCTGGGATTCGTGGCCCGCGCCCCGCGCTGGGCAACCGCCTACAAGTTCCCGGCCCAGCAGGTCACCACCCGACTCGAGGAGATCGAGGTCTACGTCGGCCGCACCGGGGCGCTCACGCCGGTGGCCCACGTGACGCCGGTGGTGGTGGGTGGCACGACCGTCCGCAACGCCACGCTGCACAACATCGACGAGATCAGGCGCAAGGACCTGCGGGTCGGCGACACGGTGGTGCTCCAGCGCGCCGGCGACGTCATCCCGGAGGTGGTCAGCGCGGTGGTCGACGCCCGGGACGGCAGCGAGGTGGTGTGGGAGATGCCGTCGGCCTGCCCGGTCTGTGGGACCGATGCAGTGCGCGAGGAGGGCGAGGTCGTGTGGCGCTGCCCGAACCCGTGGTGCCCGGCCCAGCGCATCGGGGGCCTGCTGCACTTCACCGGCCGCGGCGGCATGGACGTGGAGGGCGCCGGCTACGCGGTCGTCAACCAGCTGGTGGAGCGCGGGCTGCTCAGCGTGCCGGCGGACCTGTTCCGGCTGGAAGTGGAGACGCTGGAAGGTCTCGACCGATTCGCCCGCAGGTCGGCCGAGAACCTGCGCGCGGCCATCCGGGCCGCGCGGCGCCGGCCGCTGGCCCGCATCCTCAACTCGCTCGGGATCCGCCACGTCGGGGAGCAGACCGCCATCGACCTTGCCAGCTGGCTCACCGCCGCGACGCCGCGCGCGGAGGGGGAGTCGGAAGCCGGCTGGACGCGCCGCGTCGCCGACCGCCTGCGCGGGGCGTCCGCCGAGGAGCTGACGGCCGTCTTCGGGATCGGGCGGGTCGTGGCGGAGGGGATCGCGGCCTACTTCGCCGACGAGCACACCGCCGGAACGCTCCACGCCCTGCTGGAGGCCGGGGTGGAGGCGGAGGCCCCTGCGCCGGGCGCCGCCCCGGGACCGCCGGGATCCGGTCCGCTGGCCGGCAAGACGCTGGTGGTGACGGGCACCTTGCCGGGCTTCAGCCGCCAGGAGGCCGAGGGTGCGATCCGCGCAGCCGGCGGGCATGCCGCCGGATCCGTCTCGTCGCAGACCGACTACCTGGTCGCCGGCGAGAAGGCGGGCAGCAAGCTGGCGAAGGCAGAGAAGCTGGGCATCCCGATCCTGGACGAGGAGGCATTCCGGAGGCTGCTGGAGGGGTCCGCCTCGTGACACCTTCGCTGGCCGGCGCGGCCGGACGGCTGTACGCCGCCCACCACCGGCCCGAGCCGCTGATCCTGCCCAACGCCTGGGACGTTGCCAGCGCCCTGGCGGTCGAGCGAGCGGGAGCGCTCGCGGTCGCCACGACCTCCAGCGGCGTGGCGGCGGCACTCGGCTACCCGGATGGCGAGGCAATCCCCGTCGCGGAGATGCTCGCCGCGGTTCGGCGCATCGCCGCCGCAGTCTCGGTCCCGGTCACCGCGGACCTCGAGGCGGGCTACGGCCTGGCGGCAGAGGACCTCGTCGCCGGCCTGCTCCAGGCCGGCGCGGTCGGGCTCAACCTGGAGGACACCGACCGCAGCGCCCGGCCGCCCGGGCTGGTGGACGCCGGTCGCCAGGCGGAGCGCCTGGCGGCGGTCCGCGGCGCGGCCACGGCGGCAGGGGTCCCGGTGGTGATCAATGCCCGGATCGATGTCTTCCTGCGCGGCAGCGGACCGCACGAGGGCCGCGTCGACGAGGCGATCGAGCGCGCGCTCGACTACCTGGCCGCTGGCGCGGACTGCGTCTACCCCATCTGGCTGACCGATGCCGCAGCGATCGGGCGCATCGTTCGCGAGGTAGCGGCGCCGGTGAACGTCCTGCTGCGACCGGGCGCGCCGGCGGTGGCGGAGCTGCGCCGCATCGGCGTCCGGCGCATCAGCGTGGGTGGCGGGCTGGCGCACCACGCCATCACGGCCACCGAGGCGATCGCGCGCCGGCTGCTGGCGGGCGATGTCGCGCCCTTCCTCGAGCTGGGCGAGGTTTGACGTGGCCGACTCGGCGCTGGTGCGGCGCCGTCCCAGCCTGCTGACTCCCGCCTTTCTGGCGGTGGCGCTGGCCTCGCTGGCCTACTTCATCGCCGACGGCATCACCATCCCCGTGCTGCAGGTCTTCGTGGTCGGCCCGCTTGGCGGCGATGCCGTGGCGGTGGGGATCGCCTACGGCGCCTTCTCGCTCAGCGCGTTCCTGCTGCGGCCGTGGGTGGGCCGGATCTCGGACACGCGAGGTCGCCGTCCGCTGATCCTCGGTGGCGCGGCGCTCTTCGGGCTCGGGGTGCTGGGGCACCTGGTCGCCACCTCGCTGCCGATCCTGGTCCTGATGCGCCTGGTCCTGGGCGCCGGGGAGGCCATGATCTTCGTCGGCGCGCTGGCCGCGGTGAGCGACCTGGCGCCCGATGCCCGGCGGGGCGAGGCGATCAGCTACTTCTCGCTGTCGCTCTATCTGGGCATCGCGATCGGCCCGTTCATCGGTGAGGTGGTCCTGGGCGACGATCGCTTCGCGCTGGTCTGGCTGGTGGCGGCCGGGATGGCCGGGCTGAGCGTGATCTTCGGGCTGCGGGTGCCGGAGACGCTGGCCCGAGCCGAGCCGACCCCTGCCGGGACTCCTGCGCCGCGCTCGGGTTGGCGCGGCCTGGTCCATCCCGGCGGCCTGCTGCCCGGCCTTGTGCTCCTGGCCAGCACCACCGGGATGGGCGGCTACTTCGCCTTCACCAAGCTGTACACCGAGTCGCTGGGCATGGACAGCTCGAGGTACGCCTTCGCCCTGCTGGCCGGGGTGGTCATCGTCTTCCGGACCCTGATGCCCTGGATGCCGGACCGCCTGGGCGCACGCCGGGCGGCCAGCATCGCCCTGGCCTTCAACACCGCCGGGCTCCTGGTGATCGGTCTGTGGGCCGCCCCGGTGGGCCTGTACGTGGGCACCGGGATCTTCGCCTTCGGCGTCTGCTTCGCCTTCCCCGCGCTGTCGGCCATGACCGCGCAGGCGGTCCCGCCGGCCGAACGCGGGGCGGCCTTCGGCACCTTCTCCGCCTTCCTGGACCTGGCGTTCGGGCTGGGGCCGGCGGTGGTCGGGGTGGTGGTCCACCTCAACGGCCTGGGGGCGGCCTACGTCTCAGGAGCGGTGGTGGCCGCGGCCGGGCTCGCGCTCCTGTGGTTCACCCGCCCCGAGCAGCCGGCGCCGGCGGCGGAGGCCGTCAGCGCCGGCCGTTAGCCCATCCGCGCCCCGCTCATGCGTCCGTGTCCGCCAGGAACGCCTCGACCACGTCGTCATAGCCGGCCAGGCTGGCGCGCACCGTGTGGCCGCATTCCGGATCGGTCACCAGGCGCGCCCCCGGGATCCGCTCCGCAACCAGGCGCGTCGCGGCGAGCGGCACGACCTGGTCCTTCTCGCCGGCCAGCACGAGGGCGGGCACTGCGATCTCGCCCAGGCGGTCGGTCACGAAGGAGGTCGGGTCCAGCGTGGCGCGCAGCTCGGCGATGAAGCGGGCGGGGGTCGCGGGCCTGGGCTGCAGCCGCGCGGCCGCCTCGAATGACGCCGCCTCGGGCCCGGAACGAGCCTTCATCACCACCGCCATGTGGCTGAAGAACATGCCCCAGTCGTCCGCCTCGGCCATCTGGATCCAGCGCGTCATCCGGGCGGCCATCGGCGATCCCGCGGGTGTCTCGGAGGCGACCGAGGCCAGGACCAGGCCGCTCACCAGCTCCGGGTGATCGACCGTGAGCCACAGCGCGATCCGGCCGCCACCGGACTCGGCCTCGACTGCGAACGGCGGCGCCGGACCGCCATCCGTCGCGAGCCGCGCCAGGGCGGCGACGGCCGCGTCGGCGATCAGGCGGGGGTGCATCAGCCGATCGGCATCGGCGGCATCATCTGGCAGCGGACGGCCGAGCACCACCACCGGGCGGGCACGGGTGCGACCCTCCCAGCGGCGGCGCAGGACCTGCTCGGTGCCGGCCAGGGGGCGGAGGCCGGCCTCCACCCCGCCCAGGACCAGCAGCGGGTGCCCCGGTCCACCGGGCAGGCGCAGGGCCTCCATCCGCCCGCCGCGGATGGGGAGGGCGATCGCGCGCGGCTCCTCCGGCATGTCCCGCATTGTGCCGCTACCATCGGGCCATGATCAGCCGCTCCGACGTCGAGCACGTGGCCGCTCTCGCCCGCCTGGGGCTGAGCGACGAGGAGGTCGACCGCATGCAGGGCCAGCTGAATCGGATCTTGGAGGCGATCGGGCAGCTGGCGGCGGTCGACACCAGCTCGGTCGGTCCCACCGCCCAGGTGATCGCCCTGGAGAACGTGATGCGCGAGGACGTGGCGCGACCCGGGATCGGCCGCGAGGCGGCGCTGGCCAACGCCCCGCTGCGCGAGGGGCCGCTGCTGCGCGTGCCGGTGGTCCTGGAAGAGGGGCGGTAGCCCGAGTGACCAGCGATGCGCTGCCGCTCGCCGACCGCACCATCGGCGACATGGGCGCAGCCATGCGCCGGCGCGAGGTCTCGTCGCGAGAGCTGACCGAGGCCTGCCTGGCCCGCATCGATCGCGACGCCGGGCGCCTGAACACCTTCCTGGCCGTCGGCCGCGAGCGGGCCCTGGCCGCCGCGGACGCCGCCGACGCGGCCCTGGCGGCCGGGGACGGGGTCACACGGCCGCTGCTGGGGATCCCCTACGCGCTGAAGGACATCTTCGTCACCCGCGCGCTGGACGATGCCGGGGCCCCGGACGGCGGGCTCCCCACCACCGCTGGCTCGCGCATCCTGGAGGGCTACCTGTCGCCCTACGCCTCCGCGGCCGAGGAGCGGCTGGCGGACGCCGGGGCGATCCTGCTGGGCAAGACCAACTGCGACGAGTTCGCCATGGGCTCCTCCAACGAGAACAGCGCCTACGGCCCGGTCCACAACCCGTGGGACGAGACCACCGTGCCGGGCGGCTCGTCCGGCGGCTCGAGCGCGGCGGTGGCCGGCGGGCAGGCCTGCTTCGCGCTGGGGACCGATACCGGCGGTAGCATCCGTCAGCCCGCCTCGCTGACGGGGACCATCGGCCTCAAGCCCACCTACGGTCGGGTCAGCCGCTACGGGATGGTCGCCTTTGCCTCCAGCCTGGACCAGTGCGGCCCGTTCACTCGGTCGGTGGCCGACTGCGCGCTGGTCCTGGGAGCGCTGGCGGGGCACGACCCGCGCGACTCCACCAGCGTCGACCTGCCGGTCCCGGACTACGGCGCAGCGCTCAGCGGCGAGGTGCGCGGGATGCGGCTGGGCGTGCCGCGCGAATACTTCGTGGCGGGCATGGAGCCGGGCGTAGAGGCCGCCGTGCGCGAGGCGTTCCGCGTGCTCGACGGGCTGGGCGCCGAGATCGTGGAGGTCAGCCTGCCATCGACCGACGCCGGCCTGGCCACCTACTACATCATCGCCCCCGCCGAGGCGAGCGCCAACCTGGCCCGATACGACGGCGTCAAGTACGGGCTCAGTGCCGGCGAGGACGACCTGCTGGACAACTACTTGCGCACGCGCGGCTCGGGCTTCGGGGCGGAGGTCAAGCGCCGGATCATGCTGGGGACCTACGCCCTGTCGGCCGGCTATTACGACGCCTACTACGTCAAGGCCCAGCAGGTGCGCACCCTGATCAAGGCCGAGTTCGACCGGGTCCTGGCCGACGTCGACGCCCTGCTGGCCCCGACCTCGCCCGGCGTCGCCTTCAAGATCGGCGCCAAGACCGATGATCCCCTCCTGATGTACCTCAACGACGCCTGCACGCTGCCGGTCAACATCGCCGGGCTGCCCGGCGTCTCGGTGCCCTGCGGCCTGTCCGACGGGTTGCCGGTGGGGCTGCAGGTCATCGGCCGGGCCTTCGACGAGGCGACCGTCCTGCGCGTGGCGGACGCGTACGAGCGGGCCGCCGGCTTTGCGGCGCTGCGGCCCCCCACCGCGCACGACTGACGCGCAGCCCCGGCGGGTCCTACACTCGAACCACGATGCCCGAGATCAGCCACGTTCGCCTCGAGGTGCCCGAGCAGAGCAGCCTGAACCGGATCCTGCGCGAGGGCGGGGCGCAGCTCTTCCCGCAGTGGCTCTACGCCGAGCCGGGTCCGGAGCAGCGGATCCTGTGGTGGGGGGTGCGCGGCGCGCCGGTCCAGGCGCTCGACGTGCCGGACGACCCGGCCCGCGCAGCCCTCTTCCCACGGCCCGTGGACGACTGGACGGAGGCACCGCGCGGCCTGATCCTGGCCACGCTGGACGCCGAGCGGGCGGTCGAGGACCTGGCTCCGGCCCTCGGCGCGGACTGGCGCGACGTGGGCGACGACGCCGTCCTCGGGGCGCGCTGCCGCCGGATGCACATCGGTCGCAGCGACCTGGTGCTGTGCCAGCCCAGCACCGAGGGGTATGTGGCCGCCTGCCTGGCGCGCTTCGGCGAGGGACCGGTGGCGGTGGCGCTCGACGGCACGACCGCGGCCGGTCGCCCGGTCACCGCCAACCCGATCGACGGCGGCCCGGCAACCTGGGTCCGCATCGGTCCCGGCACGGCACCCTACCTGCTCTTCCTGCCCGCCCGATGACGCCCGCGGGCCACCGGGCCGGGGTGGAGGCCTGGTGGGCGGCGCGCGACCGGCGGCTGCGCGACCCCGATGGCTGGCTGACGCTGGTGGGTCTCCACTGGCTGGCAGCCGGCGACAACCGGTTCGGGGCCGATGCGTCCAACGAGGTCGTGCTCGCCGGCGACGGCGTGCCCGCCCTGGCCGGCAGGCTGCGCGTGGAGGATGGCGTGGCGCGGCTCCTCGAGCCCGGCCAACCCCCGCGCGAGCTCGCGCCGGACACCAGCGGCGAGCCGACGATGATCGACGTCGGCAGCCTGCGCATGTACGTCATCCAGCGCGGTGGGCGGCTGGGGCTCCGCGTCCGCGACCACGCCTCACCGGCGCTGGCCGCGTTCGACGGGATGGACCACTTCCCGTTCGACCCGTCCTGGCGGCTGCTCGGCCGCCTGCAGCGCGCCGAGCCGGGCGCCACGCTCGAGATCATGGACGTCACCGGCATCGTCAGCCGCCAGGAGACCCCCGGGCGGGTCGCCTTCGAGCGCGATGGCGGGACGTGGCACCTGGATGCCCTGCCCGGCGACGAGGGCGAGCTGTGGCTGATCTTCGCCGACGAGACCAACGGCGCCGAGACCTACGGCGGCGGGCGCTTCGTGTACAGCGAGGCCGTGGCCGCGGACGGCAGCGTCTGGATCGACTTCAACGTCGCCTACAACCCGCCCTGCGTGTTCACCCCCTTTGCGACCTGCCCGCTGCCGCCGCCGCAGAACCGGCTGGCGCTGCGGATTTCGGCGGGGGAGCGCGCCTGGCATCCCTAGGCGGCAACCCACCCGGCCCTCGGCCCTGACCCGTTCGTACTGTTGGACCGCCCGCCGCGCGAGTCCAAACTCGAACTCCGGCATGCGCACCGCCGCGGCAGCTCCGCGGCTCGGGCGCGGAAGATCGGAGGACACGATGGCGTTCCGTCCAGGCAACCCTCCCGCAGCGGACGGGGACCGGCAGCCCGTGGGGGCCGCAAGCCCCATCTCGCGCCTGTCCGGCCTGACC
>JBOGSY010000054.1:0-9562 GCA_050691915.1 Candidatus Limnocylindria bacterium
CTGGCGCGGCGCCGACGCCCCACGGTTCGCCGCCGGGACGGTTCGGGTCGCCGCCGAGCAGCGCGTCTCGGCCGAGGGCCAGGAGGGGCTGACCGCTTTCCTCGAGCGGCGCCGCGCAGGATGGGCTCTGCCCCGCGACGAGGGCTAGACGCGACGAGGCGGCCGCCGGAGCGGCCGCCTCGTCATCGGTCTCAGGTGGCGCCGGTAGCGGCGCTCAGCTGCGGTCTCGCCGTCGCCTGGCCCGGAGGTCCGGGTCGAGCTCGATCACGCCGCGGGCCGCCAGGACGGGGATCAGCGGGACCACCAGGCCCGCCCCACCCGCGCACTCCGCCGGCAGATCGAACGCGGCCGTCCCATCGGCCGTCTTCTTCGACGAGCGCTCCTCAGCGCTGAAGCCCAGGCCGCGGTTGGCGAATGCCTCCCAGATCAGGCACTGGTTGTCGCCGCCGGTGAGCGCCAGGTCGGCCTCCAGGATGGCGTTGCGCCCCTTCACGAAGCCGGGCTTGCAGGGCTGGAACTTCATGCCGTCGATCACCAGCTGGAGGGTCAGGTTGTTCCCGCCGCTGTCCCAGCTGCCGTAGATGTCGGAGTTGTAGCCGTGCTCCTCGATCAGCTTCCAGTTGAGGTCCCACAGCATGGTGGCCCACACGTAGCCGACCCCGTGCGGGATCGAGAGCGTGGGCGTGCCGGCCTCGCTGATCACCGTCTGGTACGTCGCGTCGTTGACGGCCATGTCGGTGGTGTACGGCGTCGGCCGGATGCCGATCCCGGTCTCATCCTCGAAGACGACGTAGTTGCCCACGCCGCGGCTCGTGGTCGCGGTGTCGGTGTCACGCTGAGTGAGCATCAGGGCCAGGAAGTCGCTCCAGCCCTCGCCCATCTGCTCAGCGTTCTGCAGGCAGCCAACGTTCATCGGGCCGCCGGTCAGCCGGTTGCTGACCCCGTGCCCGTACTCGTGGATGATCACGCCGGAGTCGAGGTCAGAGTCACGATCCGGCTGCAGGTCCGGGTTCGGAGCGAGGGTCGCCGCCGCCGTCAGGTTCGGCTTGATGGTGTTGCCATCCGCCAGCGTGATCATGATCGACGGGATCGTGATCGTCGGGTCGGCGCCGCCCATCCCGAACGCCGGACCGGGGGCATTGTTCGCCACCACGGCCGCCAGCGCGCCGGCGTTCTGCGCGTTCTTCACCTTCGTCACGAACGTGCATGTGCCGCGGTCAATGAGCGGGATCACGTCGCCGGGGTCACCCGGCAGCGTGAACGGCTGGCAACCATCGCTGCCAGGCGCGGTGCCGTCGTCCACCAGCATCAGCGTGCCGCTGATCGGTCCGGTGGTGGCCAGGCTGGCGCCGAAGCCGGCCATCGGTCCTGAGAAGGTGCCGACACCATCGACGGTCAGGGGGTTGGGCGCCGAGTCGCGCCACTCGAACATCTGCATCCGCGGCTGGAAGCCATCCGGCGGGGTCCCGAAGTTCGCGTTGTTGCGGCCCGACCCATCCTGGGCCTCGGCGCGCACCGGGTCACCGCCCTTGCCAGCGTTCTTGGCGAAGTTGTTGACCTGGAAGTTGCCCGACTTCTCGTCGAAGCCGTAGCCGTAGAGAACGTCATGGATGACGTTGTTCCAGTAGAACAGGTTGGTCACCGCCGCGTCCTGATAGCTCTCCGGCGGCTGGGTCAGGTCGAGCGGGTGGTCGAAGACCAGGCCCGCCCCGCCCTCGGCGAAGCCGTCGATGACGCCGGGCGTGGCCGGATCGTCATCTGGCAGGTTGTTGTTGTCGCGGTCGGTGTAGGCCCGGACGTTGTTGCCCTCCGTCCGGGTGAAGTCGGGAATCCCGTCGCCGGTCACGTCGTGCCAGCCGAAGGGCGAGGCGTCGGTCGCCGGGTTGGCGACCAGCGTGCGCACGCCACCCTCCTCGTCCGGGTTCTCGGCCGGGATCGGGAAGACGTTGTACTCGTCGTCGGCGTGGCTGACGTAGTCGTCGCGGTCCAGGATCTTCCCGGTCGTCGCGTCGACCCTCAGGTTCCACCAGTGGTCGGCATCGGGCTCGTAGAGCTCGATCTGCCAGGCCAGCTGCAGCCGGTCGCCGACGGGCTGGTAGACGAGCTTGGCGGGGATCGCCTCCAGGCTGATGCCGCTCGGCTCGAACACGACCGCCGCGTCCTTGCCGCCTCGTGCCTCCCTGACCTTCAGCCTGGCCGGCGCGGCCAGGCCGAGCTGGCGGGCCGCATCGCGGACCGATGCCTCCGCGCCGCGGGCCGCGCGTCCGGGGCGCACCGCGCGCTTCAGGTTGCCGACGAAGCTGCTGTCCAGGCTGATGATGCTGCCGTCGGCCGCCACGTTGACGTTGACGTCGCCGCTGACAACCTCGATGCCGTTGTGCCGCTGGCGCAGGTAGAGGTGCGTCACGCCGTTGTGCGCCGACACGTAGCGGTCGGTGACGACCACGTCGCCGATGTCGGCCGCGTTCAGGGCGTAGCGCCCATGGTTGGCGCGCAGGTAGGCGAGCGCGATGTCCAGCGCGTCGCCCGCATCGGGACCGGTCAAAAACCCGTTGCTGCGTGGCGCGGCCAGGGCGCCGGCCGGCACGCCGGTGAGGGAGAAGACGAAGACCAGAAGGAGCAGGACGCGAAGAGCTCTCCGTGGACGACGCATGAACAACCTCCAGGAAACAGGTCATTCGGGCGCAAGCTCGGGTCTGCGCCGCTGGCGGGACGGATCGCCCGTGGGCACCGGCGGGCGCGTCGTAGCGGCTCCATCTTACGCCGGGCCGGGCGCTCGGCAAGGGCCTGGCCGAGCGGTTGCGGTGCGTCCCGCCACCGCACTTCCGCCTCGAGCGTTCGATGCGACAATCGCGACGTGGACGACGAGCTGCTCACCCCACGCCAGGTCGCGGACCGGCTCGGCGTCACGGTCCGGACCGTCCAGCGCTGGATCGCAGACGGTCGGCTGCCGGCCACCCGGATCGGCGGGCGGCTGCGGGTGTCGCGCTCGTCGCTGGCGGCCGTGGCCGGCGAGCCCGGTGCGGTTCTCGTCCACCCCATCCACCGCCTGCTGGTCGCCAACCGCGGCGAGATCGTGGAGCGCGTGGCGCGCACCGCGCGGCGGCTGGGGATCTGGACCATCGGCCTGGTGGCGCCTGACGACCGCCCCCCGGTCGCGACCGACGAGGTGCTCAGGGTGAGCTCATACCTTGCCGCCGACGAGATCGTGGCCGCCGCGGTGCACGTCGGCGCCGACGCCGTGCACCCGGGATACGGGTTCCTTTCCGAGAACGCCGCCTTCGCAGCGAGCGTCGAGCGGGCGGGCCTGGCCTGGGTTGGGCCGCCGGAAGCCGCCATGGCGGCCATGGGCGACAAGGCGGCGGCGCGGCGGGTGGCGGCCGGGGTGGGCGTGCCGGTCCTGCCCGGCTACGACGGGCCCGAGCAGGACGACCCAGCCCTGACCGGGGCGGCCGAGGAGCTGGGCCTGCCGATCCTGGTCAAGCCCGCGGCCGGGGGTGGCGGCAAGGGGATGCGGGTCGTGCGCCGTGCCGAGGATCTGGCCGAGGCCCTGGCTGCCGCCCGCCGGGAGGCGGGACGCGCCTTCGGCGACGAGCGCCTCATCCTGGAGCGGCTGCTCGACGGGCCGCGGCACGTCGAGGTCCAGGTCCTCTTCGACGGCCATGGCAACGCTGTCCATCTCGGCGAGCGCGACTGCTCCGCCCAGCGCCGCAGCCAGAAGATCCTGGAAGAGACCCCCGGGCCGGCGGTCACGCCCGAGCTGCGGTCGCGCATGGGCGACGCCGCCCTGCGGGTCGGGTCGGCGGTCGGGTACGTGGGCGCCGGCACGGTCGAGTTCCTCCTGGCCGACGACGGGGCGTTCTACTTCCTGGAGATGAACACCCGCCTCCAGGTGGAGCACCCGGTCACCGAGGCCGTGGCCGGGCGCGACCTGGTCGCCGATCAGCTGCGGATCGCGGCCGGCGAGATGCTGGGCTTCGACCAGGCCGGCGTGCGGCTCGCCGGCCACGCCATCGAGGCCCGCCTCTACGCGGAGGATCCGGATGCCGGCTTCCTGCCAGCCGACGGGCGGATCGCGCATCTCCGCTGGCCGGAAGGCGTCCGGGTCGACGCCGGGGTCCGGGCGGGTGACCTGGTGGGCGACCGCTACGACCCGATGCTGGCCAAGGTCGTGGCGCACGGGCCGGACCGGGCCCAGGCCCTGCAACGCCTGCGCACCGCGCTGACCGAGACCGAGATCCTGGGCGTGCGCACCAACCTGCGCTTCCTGCGCTGGCTGCTCGACCAGCCCGCCGTGGTCGACGGCCAGATGCGGACCGACACGGTCGAGAGGCTCCAGCTGCCTGATCCGGTGGCGCCGGACGACGCCGCCTGGCGCTCCGCGGCGGAGGCGGCGGCCGGGCTGCTCGCCGACGGGCCGTGGGGTGGCGGCTGGCGCCTGAACGCGGGACGCACCGTGCGGCTGCGCTGCGGCCCTGACGAGCGCCGGGTGGAGGTGCCGGCCGGCGATGTGCACGGCGGGCCGGTGGCGGTGGACCGGGCTGCGGGAAGCATCCACCTGGACGTCGACGGCCAGTCGCTGGACTTCCGCCTCGCTCCGCCGCCGACCGTCGAAGAGGCCGCCCGCCAGGCGGGCGCCCACGGGGCTGAGCACGCGTCCCTGGTGGCGCCGATGCCCGGGCGGGTGGTGGCGATTCGAGCGACGGAGGGCACATCGGTCCTGGCGCACGAGCCGGTGATCGTGATCGAGGCGATGAAGATGGAGCACGCCGTGGTGGCGCCCCTGGCCGGAACGGTGGTCCGGGTCATGGTGACGGAGGGCCAGCAGGTGCAGCGCGGGGACGTGCTGGCGGAGGTATCGGCCTAGGATGGCCGGGCCATGACGGCGGTCGACGTGCGCATCTACGAGGTCGGCCCGCGGGACGGCCTGCAGGCCGAGGCGACGCCGGTGAGGCTCGACGACAAGCTGCGCTTCATCGCGCTGCTGGCCGACGCCGGGCTGCGCGAGATCGAGGCCACCTCCTTCGTCTCGCCACGGGCCGTCGCGCAGCTTGCCGACGCGGACGAGCTGATGGCCCGCCTGGAGCGTCGCCCGGCGGTGCGCTACCCGGTGCTGGTGCCCAACGCCCGCGGCCTGGAGCGGGCGGTGGCGGCGAACGTCGACGCGATCTGCCTGTTCACCGCCGCCAGCGAGTCGTACGTGCGCCACAACATCGGGATGGGGATCGGCGAGTCGCTGGCCGCCTTCGCGTCCATCGCCGCCGAGGCGCGGCGGCGCGGCTGGTGGCTGCGCGCCTATGTGAGCGCCGCCTTCGGCTGCCCGTACGAGGGCGAGGTGCAGCCGGGCGCGGTAGTCGCGGTGGCCGAGCGGCTGCTGGCCATGGGGGTCGACGAGCTCGCGGTCAGCGACACGGTCGGGGCGGCGGCACCGGCCGACGTGCATCGCGTCCTCGACGCGCTGCGCGCGGCGGGCATCGGGCCGGAGGTGGTCGCGCTGCACCTGCACGACACGCGCGGCACGGCGCTGGCCAACGTGATGGCCGCGCTGGCCGCGGGCGTGACCGCCTTCGACGCCTCCGCCGGTGGGACCGGTGGGTCTCCGTTCGCCCCGGGGGCGGCCGGCAACCTGGCGACCGAGGACCTCGTCTACCTGCTCGACCGCCAGGGGCTGCGCCACGGGGTGGACCTGGACGGCGTGCTGGCCGCGGCACGGTTCGTGGCCGGTGCCCTGGGCCGGGCCGAGGTGGGCAGCAAGGTCGGGCGTGCCGGCGGCTGGCCGCGCTAGGATGGCGGCGATGGAGCCGATGCAGGCACGGCCCGCCGAGCCCCCCCGGCCGCTCATCCTGGACGTCGACACCGGGATCGATGACATGGTCGCCCTGCTGATCGCGGCCACGGCCCCGGAGCTGAACCTGCGCGGCGTGACCTGCGTGGCCGGCAACGTCGAGATCCACCACGTGGCGCGCAACACCGGCAAGCTGCTGCAGATGGTGGGCCGCGCCGACGTGCCGGTCAGCATCGGCGCGGCGCGGCCGCTCCAGCGTCGGCTGCGCACCGCCCCCGAAACGCACGGTCCCACCGGCACCGGGTTCGTCGAGCTGCGAGGCGAGGACCGCAAGCTGGGCAGCACCGAGTACACGCCCATCCCGGCGGCGCGCTACCTGGGAGCTCACGTCAAGCGCCATCCGGGCGAGATGACGGTGCTGGCGCTGGGGCCGCTGACCAACCTGGCCGCGGCCAGCATGAGCGGCGTGGACCTGGCCCACGGCGCCCGCGAGGTGATCTGGATGGGGGGCACCCTGGAGGACCGTGGCAACACCACCGAGACGGGCGAGTGGAACGCCTGCGTCGACCCCGAGGCGGCCGAGCGCTGCCTGCGCGACGGCGTGCTGGACCGCATCTTCCCCCTGGACGCGACGCAGGACATCGTCTTCACCATGGACGACCTGCGTGACCTGCCCGCCACCCACCTGGCCGGCGTGGTGCGCGACGCGCTCCGCTTCTACGTCGCCTTCCACCGCCAGGCGGACGGGATCGAGGGCTGCTACCTCCACGACCCGGTGACCCTGATCGGCTCGCTGCTGCGTCCCGATCTGGTGTCGGAGACGGTGAGCGAGCAGCTGGCCTGCGACACCAGCTCCGACCTGCACGCGGCAGGCTCGCTCTACCGCTCGTCGCAGGGCGAGCGGCCACCGGTCCAAATCGCCACCGCCATCGAGGCGGACGCCATGAAGGCAGAGCTGCTCGAGCGCCTCGCCCGAGCAGTGGCCTAGTTCCCTTCGAGGAGGTTGACCGATGTCCACCCGCACGCTGCGCATCCTGGTCGGCCTGGGAGCCGGCGCGATCCTGGGGGCCGCCCTCTACCTCGCCGGCCAGGAGTGGCCGCTGGCGCTGGCCATCGGCGCGGTCGGCGCCCAGGTCGCCTATGCCGTGCTGGCCCGGGCCCAGACCGGCGAGTGGGGACCCCTGCGCTTCGCGGCCGGCCTGGTCGCGTTCGCCATCGTGGCTTATCTCGGGATCGTGGCCTTCGGCGACTTCGGCGGCGCGTCGGACGTCGATCCCGACACGTTCGTCAACGCCAAGGCGGCCAACACCTGGGCCCTGATCCTGACCATCGCCATGGTGGTCGGGGCCGTGGTGACCTACGGGCTCGAGCTGCTGCAGACCGGGCGGCTGGCGTCGCTCGCCGGCCAGTTCACGACGCGGACCTACCTGCTGATGGCCATCGGCATCGGCGTCAACATCATCCTGGGCCAGACCGTGGCCGCCGCCCTCAAGATCCCGGTCTACCTGGACTCGATCGGCACCATTCTGGTCGGCGTCCTGTGCGGCCCGGTCGCGGGTGCCGTCACCGGCGGGCTGGGCAACATCCTGTGGTCGTACGTCATCCCGCCGCCCTTCCAGTACCAGCCGGCCGCGGCCTTCGCCATCACCGCGGTGGCGATCGGGGTCATCGCCGGGCTGCTGGGGCGCGCCGGATTCCTGCGGCCGCGCCCGAACCGCTCCACCGCCGAGCTGCTGGTGGGCGGCCTCGTCACCGTCGGGCTGGTCGGCGCCATGGCGGCGGCGGCCATCGTCGGCTACGAGTTCATCTTCGCGACCGACGTGGCGCTGCTGCCCGATGCCGCCAGCACCGACTGGTACTTCCTGGTGCTCGCCTACCTCGCCCTGGCGCTGGTGGCGGGTGCGGTGATCGGCCTCTTCGCCCTGCTGCTGGTGCGTCGCGACCTGACCGCCGCCTACGTGGTGGTGGCCGGCGTCTTCACCGGGGTGGTGGCGGCCCTCATCAGCGCACCCATCGCCGCCGGCGTGTTCGGCGGGGTGACGGCATCCGGGACCGACTTCCTGGTCGCCGCCTTCCGGCAGGCCGGCCTGGACGTCCAGGCCGCCACCACCGGCCAGGGCCTGATCAGCGACCCGATCGACAAGGTCACCACCTTCTTCACGGTCTACCTGATCCTGCAGGCCATGGCCAACCGCTTCAAGGCCCGGTTCCCCCAGGGCGAGCGGGTGGTGCTGGTGGACGAGGGAGCGCCCGCCTGACCGATTCCGGCGCCGCCGGGCCAGCGTTCCTGGGCCGCCCCGGGCCCAGCCCGGTCCATCGCCTCAACCCGCTCACCAAGCTGGTGCTGGCCGCGGTCAGCACCGTGCTGGCCGTCGTCCTGGGCGGCCTGCTGGGCCCGGCCATCCTGGTCGCGGTCGCGGTCCTGGCGCCCGCCGCCGCGGCCGGCATCCTGGGTCGCCTGCTGCGGACCGCGCTGCTGCTCAGCCTGCCGATCGCCGTCAGCGTCCTGGTCGTCAACCTCTTCTTCTTCCCGGCCGGCCGCGAGATCCTGTTCCAGGTCGGGCCGGTGCGGGCCACGGCCGAGGGGCTGGGCTTCGCGCTGGAGACGCTCGCCCGGATCGGCGCCATCTCCGGCGCCATCACCCTCTTCTACCTCACCACCCCGGCGGATGCCCTGGTGGTCGATCTCGAGCGCCGCGGCGTCGCGCCGGGGGTCGCCTTCGTGGCCATCGCATCGGTCCAGACCGTGCCGGCCCTGGTCGAGCGCGCGGCCGCCATCACCGCCGCCCAGCGCGCGCGAGGCCTGGACACCGAGGGCAGCCTCTGGCGCCGGGCGCGCGGGGTGCTGCCACTGGCCGGCCCCGTGCTGCTGGGATCGATCGCCGAGATCGAGGAGCGGACGATGGCGCTCGAGGCCCGCGGCTTCACCCGTCCCGGGCGCCGGACCCTGCTCTGGCACCCGGCCGATACCCGGCGGCAGTCGCTGGCCCGCTGGCTGCTGCTGGCCGCCGTGCCGGCGGTCCTGCTGGCCCGCGCCGCCGGCTGGCTGGGCTGGCTGGGCTGATGCTCGCCCTGGAGTCGGTCACCTACCGCTACGCCGGAGCGCCGCGCCCCGCCCTGCACGAGCTGAGCGTCACGCTGGGCGACGGCGAGGTGCTCGGCCTGGTCGGCCCGTCCGAAGCCGGCAAGACGACCCTCTGCCTGGTCGCCGCCGGGCTGGCTCCCCGGACCGTCGGCGGCACGCTGCACGGCCGCCTGCTGCTGGACGGCCAGGATGCGACGCCGCTCCCCATGCACCGGCTGGTCGGGCGGGTCGGGATCGCGTTCGCCAGCCCGGCGGCGCAGCTCACCGGGGTGGCCGCCACGGTGTACGAGGAGGTCGCGTTCGGACCCATGAACCTGGGGCTGCCGCGGCCGGAGATCCTCGACCGCACTGGCGCCGCCCTGGCCGCGCTGCGCATCGAGCCGCTGGCCGAGCGCGACCCGGCGCGCCTGTCCGGCGGCCAGCAGCAGCTGGTCGCCATCGCCGGGCTGCTGGCCCTGCGTCCCGGCCACCTCGTCCTGGACGAGCCCACCGCCCAGCTCGACCCGGCCGGCACCCGCCTGGTGGCCGATGCGCTGGCCGGCCTGGCGGCGGCCGGCACCTCGATCCTGATCGCGGAGCAGAAGACGGACCTGCTGGCCGCCATCTGCCACCGGGTGCTGGTCATCGACGCCGGCCGGGTGGTGCGCGACGGCCCGGCGGCCGAGGTCCTGGCCGACCCGACGCTCGAGGAG
>JBOGSY010000055.1:0-9482 GCA_050691915.1 Candidatus Limnocylindria bacterium
ACTGACGTCGTTCGGCATGTGAACGTCCGCGGACGTGAGGCCAGCCTCTCCATCGGCTACGGGGTGGGAGTGCCTCCGGTATGGGCCGATGCCTACGTGGACATGCTCTACAACGGCTATCCAATGTTGCAGTGGGACGACGGGACCTGCTGGTATCGCGTCGAGCTGCGCGGATTATTCGGCCAGGCCCTCGACGTGGGCGAGGAGTACGCGGCCCGCTACTGAGCATTACCCCGGCGGCGGAGGATAAGGATTGAGCATCAACTGTAACCGCCAGCGCGTAGATCAAGTAGCGCATGGAGGCTGGGGGCAGACCTTGGCTGCCGCGGTCGATCGCCGAAAACTACCGTCGGTAAGCACCATGCGGGGAGCGAGATCGGTCACCAACGGGCGCCTGCGTCGGCGGAGGCGGTGCTGGAGTCCGCCGCCCCGCCGCCTGCCCGGCGCGTCTGCTCTCATATGTCGGATGGGGGTCGCGTTAGAGACCATCCGCACCCCGGATCGGCCCCTGCGCCAGGCCTCCCACGCTCAGATCCGCCGCCCCGACCACGCCCCGAGGCCACGCAATGTCTCTAACGTGACAGGCAGCCGTCAAATGTGAGCATCCGGCCGCGGAGCGCGCCGCGCCGCGCACCGCCGGCGACGCGCCTCAGTCCCAGTCGATGAGCACGCACTCCTCGTTGCCCACCACCCAGGCGCGGTGGCCCGGCGGGATGTCGACGTACGACCCGGGACCGGCCTCCGTATCGGTGCCGTCATCCATCAGGTAGCGGATGCGGCCCGATACGACGTACTCGTGGTGGACCTCCGGGCAGCTCGTCCAGCCATCGGTCTGGGGCTTGACCTGCTCGTCCCAGCTCCAGCCGGGTGCCAGGCGAGACCGGATGACGGTTCGATCGCCAATGGTGACGAAGTCCGCCGCGCTCTTCCCGTCGTCGAAGGTGTAGACCTCGTCCGGCTCATCGAACCGCCTCGCCTGCACGCCTACCGGCTCGCCCATCGCAGCGCTTTCCTCCAAGCCTCGTCGATGCGCGGCAGCGTACGCCCTCTGGGGCGGGATCGGTTGACGGCGTTCCGCATCGCGGCGCGTCCCTCGCGTTTGGTCCGAAACGTCGATCTGGTGCCGCGGCATTCGTAGCATGAGCGAGTGGCGGGAGGAGCCCGCCGGAATCGAGGAGCGACCCATGACCAGATACCTGCTGTCGGTGCACACCACTGCCGACGCCCGTCCGGAAGCGATGACCAGCGAGGAGGTGCAGCAGGGCTACGCCAGGGTCGCCGCGCTGGAGGAGGATATGCGGACGGCCGGCGCATTGCTGTTCAGTGGCCGTCTGACGGCGCCATCGGCCGCCAGGGTGGTGCGCGCCTCCGGGCGAAAGATCCGCATGACCGATGGGCCCTTCCTCGAGTCCAAGGAGGCGATCGGCGGCTTCTACATCGTCGAGGCGGCGGACGACGAGGCGGCGCTGGACTGGGCGTCGAAGACGAGCGCGGCGATCTCCATGCCCATCGAGGTCCGGCCGTTCTGGCAGGATGCCGCCGCGGAGCGTGCTCCGGGGAGCTAGACGCGGTGTCGCCGTCGCGTGCCTCCGCCATCCGAGGGTGGCGCAGTTCCCGCGACCGCGACCGCCGGTGGCGCGCGCCTGCCCTCATTTGTCGGATGGGGGTCGCGTTAGAGACAGTCCACGTCTCGGAAAGGCCTCGCGCCGGGTCCGGCCACGCTCAGATCCACGGCCCTAACGACGCCCCGGGGCCGCGCAACGCCTGTAAGGTGACTGGCAGCCGTCAAATGAGGGCACCCGGCCGCCAGCCGTGCCATACCGCGCACCACAGCCGACATTTGAGGGTAAACACCGGCCGCCACGGGCGCCGCAGGCTGGATCGAGTCATGACCACTGACATCAGGAATCCCGGAACGCCTGGTAGCGGCGCGCCAACCGGTCACGATCCGGCTGCAGCGACACGGCGCGGGGGACCAGGATCTGTCGATGGTGCATCTCCTTGAGGCCATGCAGCAGCATCGGTCCATCCTCCTCGTCAAGGATGGACTGTCGCACCTCGATCCGGTAGTCCGGGCGCACAGTCAGGAAATGCCGGTCGTACGCGGCGTGATGCAGCTTGCACAGCGACAGCCCGTTGGAGACCACCGGCTCCCCCTCCGGCAGGGCATCGCCGGTGATGTGGGCGGCATCCAGCAGCTCCTGGTGTCGCAGCCGGCACAGGGCACACTGGACCCGATACGCCTCGATCACCCGGGCGCGGAAGGCCTGCTGGTGCAGGCGGCGGCGGACGACCGCGGTGATGTACTCGCGCCGGATCTCCGCCCGGTCCTCGGCAACAGCGGCACCCGGCGCCTGGACCGATGCCAGCTGCGGATCGTCGACCGCCACGTCGAAGAACAGCTCGCCGGGACTGTCGCCCACGACGTAGACGGGCCAGACCGCCATGTAGCGACCGGGCGACAAGCCATACAGGTAGATCAGCGGCAGTTGGCGTTCCAACGCCAGCCGCAGCCCGCGGTTGTCGGCATGCGCCGGATCGGTCCCGCGGTAGGCATAGCGGAGGAGGCCGCCGACGAAGCTGTCGGCGTACGGTCCGCGCGGGGCGGTCGTGATGGAGAGCGGCGCGCCGCTCATGATCCTCGGCTTGAAGATGCCCTGCGGCCCCAGCAGCGGAACCCGCGCGCCCTCGAGCTCGAAGCCCTCCGCCAGGACCGATCGCGACAGGACCTCCCCGTGCACCTCGACCTGCGTGCGCAGCCACTGGAAGGCCGCCAGCCGGACCCGATGATCGCGCTCGACCTCCATCCCTAGCCCCGGAACACGGTGTCGCCGTGCCACTCGAGATACACGGGCGACGGCGGCGGATTGGGCGGCAACGGTAGGCGCAACGGCGCTCCCTCCAGCGCGTAGTAATCCCGGCCGTTCTCGAACTCCTCCCGGATCCGCCCGCTGACGCGCAGCTCCAGCGACGGCGTCACCGTGAGATAGCCGGCATCGAACAGCGCATGGAGATCCTTGCGCAGCAGGAGCCCGTTCTCGAGCCGATGCGGCCCCAGCTCCGCGTACGGCCGAATGTGCGCGGCATCCAGTGCCGGAAGAGTCCGCTCGCCGGTGATGGTGCAACGGCGCGCATAGGCATCCAGCACCTCCACCCGGAAGGCGCCCTGGCCCAGCCGCGGCTGGACGAGCACCGGTGCCCCGTATCGCTCCTCGGCGATCGCGTGCGCCTGCTGCGCCGCAGGTCCAGCGGCCAGGGCGGCCTGAATGCGTTCCCACAGCTGCCGGCCGGGACCGATGTCGCTGTCGTACGTCTTGCCCTGCACGATGTTCGGTGCCCAATCGGCTGGGGCTGGAATCCAGTCGGGCTCGTCAAGGAAGAATGGCTGAACCAGCACCAGGCAACCGACCTGATCAGCGTGGACGTCGATGGGCCGGCGTCGGTAGCGCCCGATGCGGGCAACCATCTCGTCGAAGGTCGCCGCCCCATTCCCCTCGCCGAACGTCTCCCAGGTCAGGCGTACGGGCAGGGCCGAGTACCGAATGAAGAACCCGCCGCCCACGATCTCCCCACCAGCCGACGCATGGAGCTTGAACAGGAACAGCGTCCCCCGCTCCAGCCTTACCGGCGCTCGCCCCGCGCTCGGCTGCCAGAAGTTCACCTCGTCGAGTGGCTGCCGCGCACGCAGGAATCGAAACCAGTCCCAGTCCGTGATCCCCGCCCAGTAGCGCATCAGCTCACGATCGGGCGGCCCAGCACGCCAGGAATCCGTCTCCCCTCCGCCAGCCAATGAATCATATTTGTGCGCCGATGCTACCCTAGGGTTCAAGCAAGCCACACCCAAGCCTGCCCATTGGGGTGACCTTGACGCCCGAGCACCAGACTTCGATTCGTGATCCCGCGCCATCGTCCGGCATGGGTGCTGACGGCCCGCAGCCGGCGCCTCCCGGATGGTGGCAGCGGCGCTCGCGCCGCCAGAAGTGGGCGATCCCGGGAGCAACCGCGTTGGTGGTCGTGAGCGCGGTCGCGAATGCCGCCGATGGCGGCAAGGCTGGCAACGACCCCGGGACGGCGGCCGCGGCCACAACCCAGGCCACCGCAACCGCGACTGCCACCGCGACCCACACCGCGACCCACACCGCGACTCCCTCCGCCGACCCGACCGCCACGGCGACCGGGCGTCCCACGGTCCAGCCGACGCCCGCGCTCGGACGAGCCCCGATCGGGCGGACCGCAGTCGGTCAGGTGGTCAGGGTCGTCGACGGCGACACCATCCACGTGGCGGTGGGGGGCGAGACGTTCACGGTGCGCTACATCGGCGTCGACACCCCCGAGACCGTGCACCCCTCCGAGCCGGTCGGCTGGATGGGCCCGGAGGCATCGGCCGCGAACGCTGCGCTGGTGGCCGGGAAGGAGGTCGTCCTGGAGACAGATGTCTCCGAGACCGACCGATTCGGTCGCCAGCTGCGCTACGTCTGGCTCGCCCAGCCGGGCAGCTGGCTGCTCGTGAACCTGGAGCTGGTGCGCCTGGGCTTCGCGAACAGCTCCAGCTACCCGCCCGATGTCCTCTACCAGGACCTGTTCCGCGCTGCCGAGCGCGAGGCGCGCGAGGCGGGCGTTGGGCTGTGGGGTCCCAGCCCCACCCCGCCGCCGGTCGGGACCGCTCCGCCGGCCGGCGACTGTGATCCGTCATACCCGGATGTCTGCATCCCGCCGTATCCACCGGACCTGGATTGCGGCGACATCCCCTTCAAGCGTTTCGCCGTCCTGGCGCCCGATCTGCACGGATTCGATGGCGACCATGACGGCATCGGCTGCGAGTCGTAGCAGTCATGGTCCGCCGCGCTCCGTCATCCACCTGGTGACGGCACGCGGACCGGCACGCGACATCCACGCCCGCTCAACGAAGCCGGTCAGCTCATCGCGGCTCAGTTCGCCGATCCGCGAACCGCGGAGCAGGACCGATGGGTGGCCGCCGAAGTGCGGCGTCGTGAAGAAGGGCAGGGAGGTATCGGCCAGGATGGACTCCTTCTCGAGCTCGGAGTCCACCCAGAACACGATGACGTCGGCGTAGCGCTCGCCCGTGTCCGGGTCGACCGCGTCCGGGCGGGGGCTGCGGAAGAACAGGAAGCTGCGCCGGCTGACCTGGTAGACCGTCGGCCCATCCTCGCCCACGGTCACGCCCGGCAGCGCACGCGCGATCTCGTGCACGTCAGCCACCGTCGCCGAACGCGAGCCAGGGGCGGCGGCGGGTCGGCGTCTGCTCATACGCCGATGCTACCAACCGGTTCGGCGGGCCGATTCCCGGGAGACGACTGATCCGCTCGCCACTACTCCGGAGACCGGTCCGCGATCAAGTCTCCGCCGCCGCGCGTCGTATCTGCTCTCATATGTCGGATGGGGGTCGCGTTAGAGACCGTCCGCCCCCCGCATCGGCCTCGCGCCGACACCGGCCACGCTCAGATCCGCCGCCCCTCCCACGCCCCGGGGCCGCGCAACGTCTCTAAGGTGACTGGCAGCCGTCAAATGAGGGCATCCGGTCGCCAGAGGTGCCATACCGCGCACCACAGCCGACATGTGAGGGCAAACGCGGGCCGCCACGCCCCGCAGAGAGTCAGAAGGCGCGCCACCCCTCCCGCTCGGCAAGGACGGTGACCTCCGGCTGGCCGTCGAACATGGAGCCCAGCTGCTGCTGGACGCCGGGGTCGCCCAGGAACTGCTGCAGTCCGGACATGTCGCTCCAGCGATCGATCGCCACGAAGCTGCCGGGATCCTGGGGATCGGCGTAGGCCTGGTGGCCGACCGCACCCATTGGCTCCGAGCGCGGGCGGAGCGCGTCGACGATGGCGTTGTGGGCATCGCGGGCCGCATCCTGGTCGGCGTCGCGAAGCCGGCCGCGGACGATGGTGATGTACTGCATGGAAAGAAACCTCCGGGATTGCCGTCAATGGGTTGTCCCTGTCACTGACGGCAACGGTGGGAGAAACTGTGCGCATGGCTGAGCCTGGAGCCGCCCTCGAGCTCGACGACGAGACCTTTGGACCGATCACCGAGGCCCTGCGCCGCGACCTGCTGCTGCACTGCTACCGCTTCAGCGGATCGGTGCATGACGCGGAAGACATGGTCCAGGAGACCCTGGCCCGGGCATGGCGCGGGCGGGCCGACTACCGCGGCGAGGCCGGCCCGCGGACCTGGCTGCGGCGCATCGCCACCCGGGTCTGCCTGGATGCCCTCCGCCGTTCGCGCGGCCGCCGCCTGCTCCCCTCCTCGCCCGATGGGGCCAGGACCGGCGAGATCCTCTGGCTGGAGCCGATCCACGACGACCTCATCGCCGATGCCCAGGCCGATCCCGCCGCCAGCTACGACCTGCGCGAGAGCGTGTCGCTGGCATTCCTGGCAGCGCTCCAGCTGCTGCCACCCCGCCAACGCGCGGTCCTCATCCTGCGCGACGTCCTGGCGCTGCGTGCCGCGGAGGTGGCCGATCAGCTCGAGACGACCGTACCGAGCGTCAACTCGCTCCTCCATCGCGCCAGGCGCACCATGGAGCGCGAGTACCGACCCTCCGCCGCTCCCCGACCGCCCGACGCCTCGACCGCGAGGCTGCTGCGCCGCTACGTCCTGGCCTGGGAAGCCGGCGACATCGCCGCGCTGCTCGCCCTCCTGAAGCGCGACGCCGTCCTGGAGATGCCGCCCATTCCATCGGTCTCCATCGGTCATGCGGCCATCCGCGCCTTCCTGGCGGGCCGGATCCTGGATGGGACCCAGGGCCGATGGCGGGGGGTGACCACCGAAGCCAACGGCGGCCCCGCCGTGGGCCTCTACCAGCGAGAGGGCGACGGCTACCGCTTCAGTGGCCTCCAGCTGCTGGCGCTCGACGGCGACCAGATCGGCATCATCACCGCCTACATGGACGCCTCGCTGGCAGGGCGATTCCACCTGCCGGACGCGTTGGCATGAAGCCATGGGACGTCGAAGGGCCGGTCCGCGCCGAGATCTTCATGGTCTGGCTGAACGGCGACCACCTCGAGCTCGCCGGGCCGGACGGCGCCGTGCCCTGGATCGTGCAGCTGGAGGATGTCGAGCACCCGGTCGGCACCGCGCAGCGGATCGTGAGCGGCCTGGTGGGGCCACCACTCCTGGTCCACTCCACCTCCTGGCGCCGGGAAGGGACGGCTGTCGTCCTCAGCTTCCTGGTCGTCATCGGTCCACAGCAGGTTGGCGCCATGCAGAGCGCGCCCATCGGGCGGTCGGCTCTCGCCCGGTCGGAGGCGACGCGGGCGCCCGCCCGCATCGGCCACGAGCAGGTGCTCGAGCACGGCTTGCGGCACCTGGCCTGGCTGGCCAAGGATGACCCGGTTGTCGCCGAGAACCTGAGCGACCGATGGCGCACCATCCTGTTGGGCTACACGCCGGAGCCGTTTCGCGCCCTCGACTCATGAGAAAGGAGACCCGTCCATGACCGATGCGCCCTCCGTGCGACTCCGATGCGCCTGTGGCTGGGAAACCACCGGCACCCAGGACGAAGTCATCGCCGCCGCGACCCAGCACGGCGACCGGGTCCACAACATGCGGCCCACCCGCGAGGAGGTGCTGGCCATGGTCGTCGCGGATTCGGACTGACTCGGCTCAGCGGATGACGATCAGCTCCGGGCCGCCGTCGACGCCCGCCCAGGCCGCGTCCGCGCGCAACGTCGCTGACGTGACTGGCAGCCGTCACATGGGAGCATCCGGCCGCCAGACGCGCGCCACACCCGCCGCCCGCAGCGGGGCATCTGCTCTCATGCGTCGGATGGGGGTCGCGTTAGAGACCGTCCACACCCCGGATCAGTCCCCCCGGTGAGCTCCGCCACGCTCAGATCCACCGCCCCGACCACGCCCCGGGGCCGCGCAACGTCTCTAAGGTGACTGGCAGCCGTCAAATGAGAGCATCCGGTCGCCAGACGCGCCATACCGCGCGCCACAGCCAACATTTGAGGGCAAACGGCCGGGGCCGCCGCCCGCCGCCAGATCCGGCCGTCCCTGCGGGTCCGACCCGATATCCAGGATGCGCAGCAGCCGGGACCTCATCGGTGCACGATACCCGTGGGTGAGCTACGACCTGCACGTCATTGCGAAGCGGCAGCCGAAGGCTGCGGACCTCTCCGCCTTCCTGGATGCGCGCGACGACCTCAGAGCCGAGGGCCAGCTCAAGCGCAACGGCTTCGTCCTGGTGACCGGGACCCATGGAACCCACGCGGAGGTGGACGGCCCCAGCCGCCTCGAGCCCGAGGATGTGCCCGATGCCGCCAACGGCTCCATCGGTCCATCCGGCTGGTTGGTCCAGATCTCGGTCAAGCCGTCCACGGATGCGACCTGGCCGATGGACCTGGCGGTCCACCTGGCCCGCCAGGCCGATGGCGTGGTCTACGACCCCCAGGATGATCGCGTCGCCTGGCCGAAGGGCTTTCAGCCGCGCGATCCCGAGTCGGGCGAGGAGCGCGGCAGCCAGGTGGCTCTCCACTGGTTCACCACCCGCGATCCCCTTGACCCGGAATTTCCCAAGGCCTTGCTGCACCTGATGCGCACGCACTTCCCGGAGGCGCTGCCGACCCGCTACGGCGGTTACGAGCCGCTGCCCGAGCGCTTCGACGGCACCACCGCGGACGCCGACTTCGTGAGGCTCTGGCTGGAGGAGGCACGGTCCTGGCCGCCCATGCTCTTCTGGAGCTCGGCGCGTCCAGGCCTGCATGGCTCCGCCTTCGTGCGCGCAATCGAGGGGCGTGACGAGCCCGGAGTGCCCGTCAGCCGCATCAGCGTGCAGGTCGACGGCCGCGCGCTCGCCCGCGATCCACAGCTCAACGAACGCCTGGTCCAGCTGTTCGCCGCCGTCGCGCGGGAGCTCGGCTGCGTCTACGCCGCGGGCGCGGTCCATCGCGACATGCTCATTCGGCGCGGCCGGGTGGGCTCGGACTACCGCACCGAGGCCGGACCCATCCCGTTCGCGAACCGATGGATCGGCCTTCCCGCCGCCCCCACCTGGCTCGCCTGGTTCGGCCCTGCCTACGCCGACCTGGTCAGGCCCGGCCTGGCCGCCCACATCACCAGCGAGACAAATGGCGCCCTGCTCATCCGCATCGGCCCGGAACCGATGGACGCCGACCAGCTGGCCGACAACTTCCCACCGCTCCCCCTCTCCCTCATCGCCCACCGCATCGACAAGCCACCCGCCTGGGAGGCCGGCACCCGCTACTCCCTCGCCAGCGGTCCCCCATCCCAACCAGCCGAGCACATCCCCAACCTCGAAGGACGTTGAGCAGCCCGTGACCGAGCCGATCATCCTCAAGCCCGGCGAAGGCCGAT
The DNA here is from genome assembly GCA_050691915.1 of Candidatus Limnocylindria bacterium. Lineage (GTDB taxonomy): Bacteria > Chloroflexota > Limnocylindria > QHBO01 > QHBO01 > JBOGSY01. The sequence goes on from JBOGSY010000055.1 coordinate 9,340, forward strand.
CCATCGACCTCGGCAACTTCGCCATGTCCCTCAAGGCCTCGGCCGGCGATACGGGCGGCGCCTTCTCCCTCCTGCAGGCCGATGAGCCGCCCGGCTTCGGCCCGCCGATGCACATCCATCACGACGCCGCCGAGGCCTTCTAT
>JBOGSY010000056.1:0-9469 GCA_050691915.1 Candidatus Limnocylindria bacterium
GCTCCATCGGTTCAGCTGGCCGCGCAGCATCCAGGGGCCCTCCGGGTCCGCACCGGCCGGGGCGTAGGAGTACTCCAGCAGGCCGACGTCGGTGGCCACGTAGATGCGCAGCCGGCCGTTCTCCGGGTTGAGGGTCACGTGTGAGGCGTACTCGTCCGCGCCGAGCTCTCCCAGCTGCCGCTGCAGCAGCCCGCGCGCCCGCCCCAGGGTCTCCCATTCACCGATCTTCATCAGAGGAACTCAAGCGACTCCGCGATGGCTTGGAGCTCGCCCTCCCGCTCCGCCTGCGAGGCCGCGCGCGACAGGGTCAGGATGTAGGCGTTGCCGTCGTGAACGACGTAGTACTGCACCTGGTTGATGCGGGTGAGCCCGGATGGCTCGAGGTCGTATGTCAGCCGACCGGCCTCGCCCGCCGGCAGCTGCACGGTCGATGTCTCCACCGCGGTCACCGGCTGCAGGCCGGTCTCGATGGCCTGGGCGTTGGCCGCCAGCAGCAGGTCCAGGGTCATGCCCCCGGCCGGGGCCACGATCATGTTCAGGTTGGCCGCGAAGCCGTCGGCGACGCGGCTCGGGTCCTGGTCGACGGCAAAGATGGCGCCGCCGGCCTGCAGGATGGCGGTGACCTGCGCGGAGATGCCCTCCAGCGCGGGGAAGGTCGACTCCATCTGCTCCACCAGGACGTCCACGTCGTCTCCGGTCAGGTCCACGGCTTCCCAACCGTTCGGAACCTCGATCGCGAAGCCGTGCTCCTCGATCTCGATCCGGCCCGTCAGCGCCTCCGGCGCCGAGCCCGCGGGCGTGGGGCTGGCGGTCGGCTCCGCGGTCGCGACGCTGGACGGCTCCGCTGGGACCGATGCGCTCACGCCCGGGCTGGCCTCTGCACCACAGGCCGCCAGCGCCACGGCTGCGCAGAGCAGCCCGGCGGCCGGCGTGTGTCGCCATCGGTTCGTCATCCGGTCGTGCCCCCTTTGCTCAACGTCCTGGCTGCGGGCAGGATAGCGGTCGTTGGTCGCCCGGGGGGCGGCGCAGGGCACCGGACGTGGTGGCCGCTTCCTGCACGTCAGCCAGCCCGGCGCCTGCGTTGCAGTCAGCCCGGCGCCATCGGTCGTCAGTCCGGCGCCATCGGTCGTCAGTCCGGCGCGTGCGTTTCCGTCAGGGATGCACCCTGTTCCTGCTAGGTAGCTCGACCGCCCATTGATGGCGGACGGCGCCCGCGATTCGTGCTCAGCCCAGGCCCACCTCCTCCCCGGCGCAGCCGAATCCTCCGCATACCAGTAACCAGGTGCCTGGCTGACGGGAACATGCCTCCTGAGGAGCGCCCGCCGCGGCGCCTGGCCCCCGGACCTCCACCGGCGCCCCCTCCCGCACGGGCGCCTGCGCCCGGCACCGCCCTACAATCGGGCCATGGCGGTCGAGACGCGCTACGAGACGATCATCGGGATCGAGGTTCATGCCCAGCTGCGGACCGCCTCGAAGATGTTCTGCGCGTGTCCCACCGCGCCGCCAGCGGGCGAGCCGGACGAGCCGAACACGCGGGTCTGCCCCATCTGCCTGGGCATGCCGGGCACGCTGCCGGTCATCAACCGCCGCGCGGTGGAGCTGGTGATGCTGACCGGCCTGGCGCTCGACTGCACGGTGGAGACCGATGCGGTCCGCTTCGAGCGCAAGAACTACTTCTACCCCGACCTGCCCAAGGGCTACCAGATCAGCCAGTATGCCCTGCCGCTGACCTCGAACGGCCGGCTGGAGGTGCCGGTCCAGGCCGAGGAGAGCAGCGTCACGGTCCGGATCACCCGCGCCCACCTGGAAGAGGACACGGCCCGCCTGCAGCACGGGGGGCGCGGCCACACGCTGGTCGATTTCAACCGGGCCGGCGTGCCGCTGATGGAGATCGTGACGGAGCCGGACATCCGCTCGCCGGCCCAGGCCCGCGCCTACGGCGAGACGCTGCGCGACGTGCTGCGCTACATCGGTGCCAGCGACGGCGACATGGAGACGGGGTCGATGCGGATCGAGGGCAACATCAGCCTGAGACTCATGGGCACCGACGCGTTCGGCACCAAGGTGGAGGTCAAGAACCTCAACAGCTTCCGCTCGCTGGAGCGGGCGATGGAGTTCGAGGCGGCCCGCCACGCCGAGGCGCTGGCATGCGGCGAGCGGCTGCACCAGGAGACGCGCGGCTGGGACGAGGACGCCGAGCGCACCATCAGCCAGCGCAGCAAGGAGGAGGCGAACGACTACCGCTACTTCCCGGAGCCGGACCTGCCGCCGCTGCGCCCGTCCGCGGAGTGGGTCGCCCGGCTGCGCGCCACATTGCCCGAGCTGCCGGCGGCGCGACGGGCGCGCTACATGGAACGGCTGGGGCTGACGGCCTACGACGCCGGGGTGCTGACCGCGGACGTGGCCCTGGCCGACTACTTCGACGCGGTGGTGGCGGCCGGAATCGCTCCCAAGGCGGCGGCCAACTGGGTGACCGGCGAGTTCAGCCGGCTGCTCAACCAGCATGCCGCCCAGGGGCTGCGGGCCTCCGGCGTGGCGCTGGCGCCCGGCGGGCTTGCCGAGCTCATCGGGGAGGTTGAGGAGGGACGGGTCTCGGCCACCACCGCCAAGGCCGTGCTGGCCGCGGCCTTCGAGTCGGGCGAGTCGCCGCGGAGCGTGATCCAGGCCGAGGGCCTGGCCCAGCTCAGCGACGCCGACTCCATCGCGGCCGAGGTGTCGGCCGTCCTGGCGGAGCACCCACGGCAGGTGGCCGAGCTCCGGGCCGGCAAGCAGCAGATCTACGGCTTCCTGGTCGGCCAGGTCATGAAGCGCACCGCCGGCCGGGCCGACGCGCGCCTGGTCAACGAGGAGCTGCGGCGCCAGCTGGGGAGCTGACCGCACAGGTGGCCACGTCACGGCGCGCGGAGCTGGCGTTGGCCCTGGGGCCCCTCCTGCTGGTCGCGCTCACGCTGGCCGTCCTGCTCGACCCGGACGTGGCGCCCGCCTTCGTCAGCGAGCCGGTGGACCTGGTCCTCAACGCCACCGCCGGGCTGGTTGCCGTGGCTGTCGCGATCCTGGCCTGGATCCACTTTCGCGAGGGCGGCAGCGCCGCTGCCTTGATCCGCGCCTCCGCCTTCGGGGTGCTTGGCCTCCAGAACCTGGCCTTCCTGGCGGTCGGCCTGAGCGGGATGTCCGATGCGCTGGGGATGGGCCTGGCGGCCCCGGGCCAGCTGCCGCTGTGGGCCGTGGTCGTGGGCCGGGGCGTGGCCGCCGGGCTGCTGGTGGTGGCCGGCATGACCGCCCTGCGTGGCTGGCTGGCCGATCGCGTGCCGGCCCTGCTCATCCTGCTGGGGCCCAGCCTGCTGGTGGCGATCATCCTGCTGCTGATAGCGGCCGGTCACGCGGGGCTGCCCATCCTCCTGGACGCCGACGCCCTTCGCCAGCTCGCCGCGGAGCCCCAGGCCCCGCTGCTGGGCGCCGGTGGCGCTGCGCTGATCACGCTGCAGGCCCTCATCGGGGTGGGCTTTCTGGCCGCCGCGCTCTCCTCGTACCGCCTGTACCGGCGCGACCGGCGCGAGGCTGAGGTCTTCCTGGCCATCGGGTTCACGCTGGCGGCTTTCAGCCAGCTCCACGCCGCCATCCATCCCGGCTCGTACGCGTCGCTGGTGACCACGGGCGACCTGCTACGCGTGGGCTTCTACGCGCTGCTCCTGGTTGCGGTGGCGTCCGAGGCGGCGGCCGACGTCCGCGCCGTGCGCGAGACCAACGCGGAGCTGCTGCGCCTCCAGGACGCGGAGGTGGCGCGCGCCACGGCCGAGGAGCGAGCTAGGCTGGCGCGCGAGATCCACGACGGAATGTCGCAGGAGCTGTGGTACGCCAAGCTGAAGCAGGGGCGACTGGCGGCCATGGACGACCTGGCACCCGAGGCGCGCGAGCTGGCGGGAGAGGTCGCGGCGGCCATCGAATCTGCCCTAGCCGAGGCGCGGCAGGCGATCCTGGCCCTGCGGCCGGCGGAGGGCGCCACCTTCCGCCTGGTGCTTGAACGCTACGTGGCCGACTTCGCGGACCGGTTCGGGATCGCCGCCGACTGCGTCGCGGACGACGCGGCCGACCGCCTCTCGCCCCGCGCCCAGGCCGAGCTGCTGCGGATCGTGCAGGAGGCCCTGAACAACGCCCGGAAGCACGCCGATGCCACCCGGGTCCGGGTGGAGGTGGCAGGCGCCGACGGCGACGTGCGCCTGACGGTGGCGGACAACGGGCGCGGCTTCGACGTGGCCGCGGCGTCTCCGGCGGGGTATGGTCTGCGCAGCATGCGCGAGCGAGCGGGGATCATCGGGGGGACGCTGCACATCGATTCGCAGCCGCAGGACGGCACGCGGGTCGTCCTGGAGCTCACCGCCAGGCACGGCCCGTGAAGCTGCCACCGCTGCGCGTGATGCTGGTCGACGACCACGCGCTGGTGCGGTCGGCGGTGCGCCAGGCGCTGGCGGCGCCCGACATCGAGGTGGTGGGGGAGGCGGCCACCGCCGACGAGGCCCTCCTGCTGGCGCCCCAGCTCCGCCCGGACGTCCTGCTCCTGGACATCAACCTGCCCGGGACCGATGGCAGCCACCTCCTGCGCGAGCTCGCGCCCCGGCTGCCGGACACCAAGATCGTGATGCTGACCATCTCCGACGATCGCCGCGACCTGCTGGATGCCATCCGCAACGGCGCCGCCGGCTACCTCACCAAGGACCTTGGCCCGGAGGCGCTCCAGCGCGCGGTGCGCGGGATCCGGGGCGGGGACCTGCCGATGTCGCGGGCCATGGCGGCGGAGGTGGTCCGCCACCTGGCCGGCCGGTCGCCAGCGGCGGGCGGGTCCAGCGGCCAGGACGGCCGGGCCCTGGCCGGCCTGAGCGCCCGCGAGGAGGAGGTCCTGCGGCTCCTGGCCGAGGGCCTCACCGACCGGCAGATCGCCGACCGGCTGGGGATCTCACCCCGGACCGTGGAGACGCACGTCGGCAGCATCCTGCACAAGCTGAACGTCCGGAATCGGGCGGAGGCGGCGCGTCACTATCGGGCGGCACGCGGCGAGTAGGCGGTCTCCGCCACATCGTGCAGCAGGCGGTTGATCTCGCCCCGGAACCGGAGCCCTGAGGAGTGGCGGCTCAGCCAGCGCAGGTAGTCGGCGTCCTCGGCCGCGATCTCGGCCAGCGTCCAGCCGGTGTAACGACCGAAGTCGAGCCGCGTCCCATTGGCGTGACCGTGATCCGCCCCGTCGTGCTGCGCCGTCACCTCATCGGTCTCAGGCTCCGGGCCCGGACCCACGGCCGTCAGCTCGATCCTGCGCTCGGCGTCGTAGGCCTGCCGCCTGGCAGGGTCCACCAGCACCGCGTAGGCGCGGTCCAGCTCGGCCTTGCGGTACTCGTGGATCCCGCTGGCATCGGTCTCGGGGTGAAGCCGGCCGGCCAGCACCTGGTAGGCGGCGCCGATCACCTCCGGATCGGCCTCCGGCGCGACCTGCAGGGTCTTGTAGTGGTCGCGCGGCGCGCTCATGCCGGCTGCACCCGGATGGCGGCCCGCGCGGCGGCCACCTGGACGCGCAGCAGGCGCGGGCGGTCGACCTCGATCGCCAGATCGGATCCGTCCGCCAGGCCGATGAGCAGCAGGCGCTCCAGCGCCACGGCCATGTCCGCGATCTGGTCGAGCGGGATGTCGTGCGACCAGTCCTCGGCCAGGTGGCGAAGGCGGGCCGAGGTCAGGTAGAGCGTCCCGCCGCGCGGAAGCTCCGCGCTGCCGCGCTCCAGGAGCGCGGCGTGGCGGACGGCGTGCAGCCGCTCCGCCTGGCGCAGGGCGTCCGCCGGCCGTCCGTTCGCCTCGCCGTCGGTCAGGTCGGGCAAGGGCTCCACGGTCAGGCGCTGCCGTTCGGCGTCCGCTTCGGCCTCGTCGGCGGCGATGCGCGCGGCGATGGCCTGCGCGTCGCGCAGCGAAGCGGCTTCGACCGTCGAGGGGGCAGCCTCCGTCGAGCGGTCCGCCGGCGCCTGCTCGGGAAGTGGCGCTTCGGGACCAGACATCGACGCGAGTCTAGGACGGAGCGAGCCGGCCGAATATCCGGAATTCGACAGTGGCGGTACGGACTCGCGGCTCCGTACCCGGATGGCCGGATACGTGCCCGGCACCGTACCTCCCCGGATGCCATGCGGCGGGCGTCCCCATAGCCTGTGTCCCGTGCCGGCCCGTGCCTGCCGGTTTTCGTGCACTCATTCGAGGGATTTCATTCGTGCCCACCACCGCCGCCGCTGCCCGCCAGAAGACCACCCGCACCGTGATGGTGCTCTTCACGCTCGCCGTGTTCGTCTCGACCATCATGTCGCCCCTCGGGGCGCTGGCGACGGACCCGACTCCCGACACAAGCGCGAGCGACGCTCCGGCCTACGCTCCAAGCGGACCGCCGACGATCCAGAGCGATTTGGAGGACTACCCTCCCGGCGGATTCGTCACGCTCACCGGGACGAATTGGTACGCGGGCGAGAGCGTCCACATTTTCGTGAACGATGACTGGGGCAGCTCCTGGAATCGGCACGTGGATGTCACGGCGGATGACGCGGGGAACATCATCGACCAATTCAACCTTCCGAATTGGTTCGTGGCTGAATACTCCGTTGTAGCCACGGGGGAACTCTCCGGGGTTGCTAACACGACATTCACCGACTCGAACCCGCAGGCGGTCAACGTTGGCGCTCCAACAAGCGTTACGGTTATTCAGGAAGCTACCGCTGCCTACGGCGCGGTCACGGTCGTCAAAGGCGGCAACAACAGCCCCTGCGACATCACGCTGAGTGCCACCGACGGTGGTGGCACGGGTCTGCCGACGGGCGTGTCTGCCGTGTTCGGCGCCAACCCTCTGACGATGACGACAGGGGATGTCAGCACTTCCCTCAGCGTGTCGACAACTGCCTCAACACCAACCGGGACCTATACCTTCACGGTGTTCGCGGGGAGCAGCGGGGATGGCTGCCAGGGACCCGGGGCGGGTGAGAGTGCTTTCCTTACTCTGATCGTCACAGCCGCGGGCGACGCGATCGCCCCGGCGGGATCCGTCTCAATCAACGACGACGATGCGCTGACGAACTCGACCGCCGCGATGCTCCACCTGCAGGCCACCGATGCCACTGGCGTTACCGATTACCGGGTCGCCAACGGCAGCGACTGCTCATCCGCCACCTGGATCTCGGTTGCCTCAACCACCGCTCTCGACTCCACGGTCGCCCACACGCTGACTTCGGGCGACGGCGAGAAGACCGTATGTGCACAGTTCAGGGATGCGGCACTGAACGTCTCGAGCACCGTGTTGGATACGATCACCTTCGATGCCACGCAGCCGACGGTCACGCTGACCTCCGCCCTTCCGAATCCGACCAATACCAGCCCCATCCCAGTGACCGCCCAGTTCAGTGAAACGGTGACCGGATTCGACGCCAGCGACATATCCGCGACGAACGCCACGGTTGGCAGCTTCCTGGCGGTCGATGGCGACACCTATACCTTCGCGCTCACGCCCGCGGCGCAGGGCACCGTGACGGCCGACGTTGCGGCCGGCGTCGCCTCCGATGCCGCCGGAAACGGCAACTCCGCTGCCGCTCAGTTCAGCCGCCTGTTTGACAGCATCGCTCCCGCAGTCCAGATCACCCTGGATCCCGCCTCCCCGGACGGCAGCAACTCGTGGTACATCAGCAACGTCGAGGTGAGCGTTGGGACGACCGATGCGGGCTCAGGCGTGAACGCGTCCACCGTTCAGTACAGCCTCGATGGCGGCGCGACCTGGCTCCCCTACAGCGCACCCTTCGATCTCACGACCGACGGCAGCCACACGGTTGACGCGCGCGCCACGGACAACGCCGGCAACACGGCGTCCGATACCCAGCAGGTCAGCATCGACAAGACCGCCCCGCACAGCATCGTCGGCACGCCAGACCGGGCGGCCAACGCGGCCGGTTGGTACAACGCCCCGGTCGACATCACCTTCAACGGGACCGATGACCTGAGCGGCATCGACACCTGTTCGTCGGCCACCTACAGCGGGCCGGACAGCGCCACCGCGCTGCAGGCCGGCAGCTGCACCGACCTGGCCGGCAACACCGGCAACGGCAGCTTCGGTCTGAAGTACGACGAGACCGATCCGACGGTGGGGATCACATCACCCATGGTCGGCTTGAGCACGATCGCGCTCTCAATTGTGGTCGCAGGTGATGTGTCCGACGATCTGAGTGGCGTCGCTTCGGTAAAGGTGGGCGGCTATCTCGCTACCGTGGCCAGCGATACGTTTGTCGTCAGCGTTCCATTGAACTGCGGCCTGAACACACTCTATGCCCTCGCAACCGATGTTGCCGACAACCAGAACAGCGACTCAGTGACCATTACTCGGATCTGCTTCAACAACCTCCAGTACTACTCTCCGTTGGATCAGACGACGCCGTCGTCGCCAAAGCCCGTGGTGAACACGGGCAAGATGGGCCGGGTCATTCCGACCAAGGTCACGTTCAAGCTGGAAGACGGGACCGTGGTAACCGAAGCCTTGGCCCAGGCGCTGGGCTGGACCATCCAAATCGGAGTCAATGGTGCGACCTGTGAGAACGGCATCGCCACTGATGCGGTCGAGAGCTACGCGGACGCAGGTCAGTCGAGTGCTGGCACGGAGCTATTCCGCTGGACGCCCACCCAGTGGACGTACAACCTGGATACTGGAAAGCCCCCGCAGGTGGCCATGAGCATCGGCTCCTGCTATCGCCTGGACGTCTATGTGAATGACGGCGTCAACAAGATCAAGGCGAGCACTGGTACCTACGCGCTGTTCAAGCCAACCAAGTAGCGCCCGCCGGTCCGAGCGACCACCGATGGCCGGGTCCCGAGGACCCGGTCATCGGCCGTGAAACAGCGCAGCCCGCACTCAGCGCGTTGGCCGTTTGGCCGACTTCTCCCGCACGAGCCGGTCGATGGCGGGGCGGAAGCGGGCGCCTGAGGCGTGCCGCCGCAGCCAGATGAGGTACTCGATGTCCCGCCGCGCCACGTCACGCAAGGCCCAGCCCGAGTAGCGCCCGAAGTCGAGCACGTCCAGGGTGGGATCCCGCTCAGCCCCCGGATAGGTGGCTCCGTGGGTCGGCGGCTCGGTCGGGGTCGCGGGGGCCGCCGCCACCCGGGCCCGCGCGTGAGCCTCGCGGGCGGTGGCGTCCCGGACCTGGGCGTAGGCCCAGTTGAGGTCGGCCATGCGCCGTGCGACCACCGGGTCGGCCGGCGCGCCGGTATCGGGGTGGAGCTTGCGCGCCAGGACCCGATAGGCGGCCCTGATGACGTCCGGGTCCGCCTCCGGGATGACGTGCAGGATGCGATACGGGTCGCGTCGGTCCATGCAGGCGCAAGCCTAGCGCTGCGGCACGGGCGCCCGGCGTCCGCTCAGCGCTCGCCGCTCAGCGCTCGCCGCTCAGCGCTCGCCGCTCAGCGCTCGGTGGTGGCG
>JBOGSY010000057.1:0-9451 GCA_050691915.1 Candidatus Limnocylindria bacterium
GCGCAGGGCAGAGGGCGACACGCCAACGGCGCGTGCCGCGGCACCGATGCGCAGGGGCGACGTCTCGCGCCGCCGCTGCGCGGGGCGCGAGACATGGGCGAAGGTGGTCATCGGTCGGTCCGGGTGGGCGCAGCGCTCAGCTCGCGCCGCTGCAGCAGGATCCAGCCCACGATCCCGACCAGCGCCACCCCGAAGATCAGGGTGCCCATCACGTTGACCTGGGGCGGGACGCCGATCCGCGATGCGCCATACACCCACAGCGGGAAGGTCTGGGTGCTGCCGGCCGTGAACTGGGTGATCACAAAGTCGTCGATCGAGAGGGCAAAGGCCAGCAGGGCCGCCGCCAGGATGCCCGGGAAGATGAGCGGGAAGGTGACCTTCCGGAAGGTGGTCCACTCGTCGGCGCCCAGGTCCATGGCGGCCTCCTCCAGCGCCCGGTTGAACCCGGCGATGCGGGCCCGGACGGTCACCACCACGTAGCTGATGTTGAACATGATGTGGGCGATGATGATGGTCGGCAGGTCGCGAGTGACGCCGACCGACACGAAGAGGGCCAGCAGGGAGGCGCCCAGCACGATCTCCGGGGTGGCTATGGGCAGGAAGATGAGCAGGTTGAGCGGACCGCGCCCGCCGAACTCGTAGCGCGTCAGCGCCAGCCCGATCAGCGTTCCCAGGGTCGTGGCGACCAGGGTCGAGACGGTCGCCACGATCAGGCTGTTGACCAGCGCCTCGTTCAGCTGGGGGTAGCGGTTGAACAGGTTCTGCCAGTGATCCAGGGTGAAGCCCTGCCAGGTGAAGTTGAAGCGGCCCTGGATGTCGTTGAAGCCGAAGGCCGCCATGACCACGATCGGCAGGAACAGGTAGGCCACCACCAGGGCGGTGTAGGCCGGCAGCAGCGCCCGACCGACGCGGCTGGCGACCGGCACCCGCCGAACCGGCGGTGCCAGGCTCCGGATGCCGCCCACCGGCGGTGTGGCGGCGGACATCAGACCGTCAGCTCCTGGCCGCGCAGGAGGCGGACGTAGAGGAAGATGCTGACCAGGATGCCGGCCATCAGGATGAGGCTCAGGGCGCTGGCCTGCGGGTAGTCACGGTTGGTGAGGTACAGGGTCTGGATCACGTTGCCGATCATCGTCTCGTTGCGGCTGCCCAGCAGGTCCGCGTTGATGTAGTCGCCGACGGCCGGGATGAAGCTGAGCAGGGTCGCGGCGAAGACGCCGGAGATCGAGAGCGGCAGGGTCACCCGCAGGAAGGCCTGCAGCCGGCTGGCATACAGGTCGTTGGCGGCCTCGATCAGCCGGTAGTCGATCTTCTCCAGCGCCACGTAGAGCGGCAGCACCACGAAGGGCAGGAAGTTGTAGGTGATCCCGCTGACCACCGCCACCGGCGTGGCCAGCAGGTGGAAGCCCGGCCCCACCAGCCCCCAGTCCTTCAGGGTGCCGAGCACGAAGCCCTGGTCGGCCAGGATGAACTTCCAGCTGATGGTCCGGATGATGAAGCTGGTGAAGAACGGCATGATCACCAGCAGCAGCAGGATCGTCTTGTAGCGGCCGCCGCGGAAGGCGATGGTGTAGGCCATCGGGTACCCGATCAGCATGGTCAGGGCGGTGACGATGACGCCGTACTGGAGCGAGCGGATCAGCTGGTCGTCCCACCGCCCGATGGCCTCGGGAAAGACGCCCAAGTTGAAGGTCATCCGGAACCCGGCCCCCAGCGATCCCTCCTGCAGCGAGACGGTGGCCATGGTGGCGATGGGCACCACGAAGAAGATGATCAGCCACGTCCCGCCGGGGAGCAGGAAGAGATACGGGATCAGGCCGCGGTGCTGCCGCAGCCATTCGGACATGACGTCCGCGCCTCCCTATGTCCGCGGCGCGCGTGAGCCCGGGGTCAGCCCTGGGTGACCTCCTGGAAGAGCTCGTTCCACTCCCGCTCTTCCGCCTCGTCGATCACCTTGTACGAGTGAAGGCGTCCCAGCATCTCGTCGGTCGGGAAGACCAGGGGAGACTCGGCCACCGCCTCCAAGTACTCGCGGTCCTCGTCGGTCTCCGCCTCGGCGGCGTGCTGGCGGATGATGTCCTGGGCGGCCGGCACCGGCACGATGAAGTTGACGTACTCGGCGATCTGGGCGGCGACCTCCGGGTCATAGACGTAGTTCATCATGGCCAGCGCGTCGTTGGGGTGCTCCGCGTTGAGCGGGATGGCCATGTTGTCGACCCACAGGATGGCGCCTTCCTCGGGCACCACGAACTGCAGGTCGGGGTTGTCGAACTGCAGCTGGAAGACATCACCCGACCAGGCCATGGTGATGGCCAGGCTGCCGTTGGCGAGGTCGTTGGCGTACTCGTTGCCGTAGTAGCCGCGGACGTGCTCCGCCTGGGCCAGGAGGGTCTGCTGCGCGGCCTCCACGTCCGCCATGGTCGCGTCGGCGGGGACGACCCCGTTGTGCAGCAGCGCGAAGCTCATCGAGTCGCGCATCTCGGTGAACATGCCGATCTGGCCGGTGTACTTCGCGATCATGGCCGGGTCGAGCAGCTGGGCCATGGAGGTGATCTCCTCGTCGACCAGCGCCGGGTTGTAGCCGATCCCGGTGATGCCCGACTGCCACGGCACGGTGTGGGCGTTGTTCGGGTCGTAGCTCGGGTTCTTGTACTTGTCGGCGGCGTTGGCCACGAAGTTGGGCAGGTCGCGGGCCACGTCGATCTGCTCCAGGTAGCCCAGCGCGATCATGTTCCCGATCATCCAGTCGGTCATCACGATGATGTCGTAGCCGGTCGGGTTGCCGTCCTCCAGGTCGGGCTGGACGAGGCCGAAGAAGGACTGGTTGTCCTCGATGTTCTCGGTGTAGGCGACCTCGATCTGGGTGGCCTCCTGGAACTGCTCCAGGGTCGGCGAGTTCCCGTCATCGTCCTGGTCGATGTAGAGGGGCCAGTTCGCGAAGTTCAGCGTTCCGGACGGGTCGCCGCCTCCCACCGGGGCGCGGCTGGGCGCACCGGATGGCGAAGCGCTCGGACCGATGCCGCAGGCGGCCAGGATCGCGGGCAGCGACAGGGCGGCCCCGGCATAAACCCCGCCACGCCCCGCCCGGCGCAGGAACTGGCGGCGCGACATTCGATCGTGGCGGACCGCCCGCGCAATGGCGCGCTCGATCCGGCTCCGCTGCTCGTCACTCATCGGTCTCTCCTTCCTCCTGGATGTGGGGGTCGCCGTGGTCGTGTGCCGCGGCTTCGATGACGAAGGTGTGCTGTGGCTTCCAGGTGAGCTGCACCCGCTGGCCGTCGGCCAGCGCCTCCGCGGCGCCGCTCGTCTCGAGGTTCTGGGCGTAGACCGTCAGCCGGTGACCGTCCGAGGTCTCGACCAGGTACTGGGTGCTGACGCCGATGTAGCTGGCGTCCAGGATCGTTCCCCCCAGGCGGTTCAGCGTGCTCCCGACTGCGCCCGCATCGGCCTCCTCCACCGCCACGCGCAGCTTCTCGGGCCGCACCCCGACCCGTACCGCATCGCGCCCGTCGACCAATTCCGACGGAGCCTGCAGAACCGTGCCGTCCCCCAGCCGCACGGCGGCGAACGCGCCGTCGCGGCCCACCACCGACCCGTCCAGCAGGTTGCTCACGCCCAGGAAGCCCGCCACGAACGCGGTCCGTGGCCGTTCGTACAGCTCTTCGGGGGCCCCCAGCTGCTCGATCTGGCCATGGCGCATGACCGCAATCCGGTCGGACATGGTCATCGCCTCTTCCTGGTCGTGGGTGACGTAGATGAAGGTGATCCCGACCTCGGTCTGGATCCGCTTCAGCTCGATCTGCATCTGCTTGCGCAGCTTCAGGTCCAGCGCCCCCAGCGGCTCGTCCAGGAGGAGCACCCGCGGCTCGTTGATCAGCGCCCGGGCCAGCGCCACCCGCTGCTGCTGGCCGCCGGAGAGCTGGGACGGCTTCCGTCGCTCGTACCCGGGCAGCTCCACCAACTCCAGCATGGCAGCCACCCGCCGCCCGATCTCACCCACCGCCACCCGCTTGCGGCGCAGCCCGAAGGCGACGTTCTCGAACACCGACAGGTGCGGGAAGAGGGCGTAGCTCTGGAAGACGGTGTTGACGTCGCGCCTGAACGGCGGCAGCCCGGTGACATCGGTCTCGCCCAGGTAGATCGTCCCGGCCGACGCCTCCTCGAAGCCACCGATCATGCGCAGCGTGGTGGTCTTCCCGCAGCCGGACGGCCCGAGCAGCGAGAAGAACGCGCCGCGCTCGATATCCAGCGACAGGTCATCGACCGCCAGGACATCGTGGAACCGCTTGGTGACACGGTCGAGGCGGACGTCGATCTGAGACGGCACCCAGGGCCCTCGGTGCGGGACGCGCAAACCTTGTCGCGTTACAGCAGGCTTGCGGGCCGACGGCAGTATAGGCGCGTCGTTCCCGCCCCTGTCAACGTCGCCGGTGGATGCAACCACGGGGCGGCCTGGTGCGTCATTGATGCATGGCCAAGCCGAACCACGCCAAGCGCAGCCGGCCGCGTCCGCAGCCCGCCCGTCGCCGTCACGCGCTTCAGCAGCGCGTCGCCGAGCGTCGCGCTCGCCGCGAGGTCGAGCGCTGGCGGCGAGGCTGACCGGCACCTTCCCCTTCCTGCTGCAAGCGGCGGTCCCGGCTCCGGGGCCGCCGTCCCGCGCTCGGCTGCGCCCCTGCTAGACTCGGCGTCGGCAGCCCGAGCGCCGCAAGCCCCACGGAATTCGCAACGGAGCCGCCCCACCCATGGACTTCGCCCTCTCCCCGCAGCACGAGGAGATCCGCCGCACCGTCCGCGACTTCGCCGAGCGCGAGATCATGCCGGTCGCCGACGAGCTGGAGCGCCGGGGCGAGTTCCCGCACCAGATCATCCGCAGCGCGGCCGAGCTCGGCCTCCTGGGCGTGCCGTATCCCGAGGAGGTGGGCGGAACGGGCCTGGACAGCCTGGCCTACGCCATCACCGTGGAGGAGCTGTCGCGCGCCAGCGGCAGCGTCGGCATCATCGTCTCGGCCCATACCAGCCTGGGCTGCAACCCGATCCACCTGGCCGGGACCGATGCCCAGAAGGAGCGCTTCCTGCGCCCCCTGGCCAGCGGCCAGGTGCTGGGGGCCTACGGGCTGACCGAGGCCGGGGCGGGCTCGGACTCGCGTGGGACGCGGACCAGGGCGCATCGGGATGGCGACGCCTGGGTGCTCAACGGCAGCAAGCGGTTCATCACCAACGCCGGCGTGGCCGGCGTCTACATCGTCACCGCGCTGACCGATCGCGAGGCGCAGAGTGGCAAGATCAGCGCCTTCATCGTGGAGGCCGATAGGCCCGGCTTCTCCATCGGCCGGATGGAGGAGAAGATGGGGCTCCACGCCTCCAACACCGGTGAGCTGCTGTTCGATGACTGCCGGATCCCGCTGGAGAACCTGCTGGGCGCGGAGGGCGAGGGGGACAAGCTCTTCCTGAAGACACTTGACGGGGGGCGGATCGGGATCGGCGCCATGGCCCTTGGCCTGGCCCAGGCGGCCTACGAGGCCGCCTCGGCCTATGCCAAGGAGCGCCGCCAGTTCGACCGGCCGATCGCCTCGTTCCAGGGCGTGGCCTTCAAGATCGCCGACATGGCGACCCAGATCGACGCCGCCCGCCTGCTGGTCTACCGCGCCGCCTGGCTGAAGGACTGCGGCCGCCCGTACACCACCGAATCCGCCATGGCCAAGCTGTTCGCCTCCGAGGTGGCGCGCCAGGTCACCAACGACGCGGTCCAGGTCCACGGCGGGTACGGCTACATCACCGAGTACCGGGTCGAGCGCTACCTGCGCGACGCGAAGCTGACCGAGATTGGCGAGGGGACGAGCGAGATCCAGCGCATGGTCATCGCCCGCAACCTGCTCGGCGTGAGGGCCATGTAACCAATAAGGGGGTCCTCCCGCCGGGCGGGAGGACCCCCTTGGAACGGTGTCAGGCCGGCTCTCGACCTCTTACCACTCGCACTCGTTGGGCGGCTCCGCCGGGTCGCACTCGGCCTGGACCGCGATCTGCTCGATGATCTCGAGCGCTCGCTCGGCATCCAGGATCACGGGCGTGCCGGCTGTCCCGTCCGCGTTGAAGGGGGTGTACGCCTGGACGACGTGGTTCACGCCGCCATCGGTGTAGGCGCCGGTCCCGGTGATGCCCTCGTAGTCGATCTCCTCGCCGTCGCGGATGAGGGCCAGGCAGTCGGCGTAGGTGTAGCACACCTCTCCGGGTGCCTCGCCGACCTCGTGCATCGCCGGCGCCCAGTCACTCGCCAGGTACGAACCGCCGTACTCGATGGCGAGGGCCGTCTGGACCAGGAGGTCGTACGTCGAGAAGTGGTACAGGCCCGTCGGGTCCGCGTCCTCCGGTGCACTGTGGGGCGCGCCCTCCCACAGCTCCGAGAAGAACTCCCAGGCCGGGGTGGTGTCGTTGTACGAGAAGGCCGCGAATCCGATTGCCTCCTGCGACGCGATCGCGTCGGTGCCGAGCGTGTTCATGAACTCGGTCTGGATCCAGCCGGTCTCCCCGATCCAGTTGAGCGACAGGCCAGCCTCGGCTGCCTGCTTGATGAGCGAGGCTGACTCCACCGATCCGGCCTGGACGATGACGGCGTCCGGCGCCAGGTCGGCGATCCGCTGGGCCTCGGCCCGGTAGGAGGGCTGCTCGGCGGGGACGTCAATGCGCGCAAGCACCTCGATACCGATGGCATCGGCCGCCTTCTGGGCTGCGCCAGCCGCCCCCTGGAAGCCCTCGACCTGGGTGGCGAAAATCACCACCGACTCCGCGCCGATCTCCTCTGCGTACAGGATGCCGGACACGCCCAGCGCCTCGTCGAGGCCCTGGGCCCGGAAGATCGGCTCCGCGGCCTTGCCTCCGAGATTGCCGGGGATGGCCCCGCCATGGACCGACGGTCCGAGCGGCGAGTCGTTCTCCTCCCACCACTCCATCATGAAGTCGCGGTAGGTCCGATACCCGTGGGCGATGCTGACCACGATCTCGGCACCGTGCTGCTCGAGGCAAGTACGTGCGGCCTGGGCCTCACCAACCGTCCCCAGGTCCTCGTGGAAGAGCTCCCACGGGCGCCCCAGGGGCGGGTCGAGGTTGATCACCTCTTCGATGGGGAAGACCACGTCCTCGGTGAGCGAGGTGCCGAAGGCTCCGAACTCGCCCGTGTAGTAGGCCAGCTCGCAGACCGCAACCGGCTCGTCAGAGACCGACGGCGCGGTGGAGCCATCGACCGACGCCCCCGCCGACTCCCCTGGCGTGGCGCCGGTGCCGCACGCGGCGGCAAGGAGGGCGAGCGCCATGAGGACGGCCACAATTCGCCCCTGCCTGATGCTACGGATAATCACTGCGTTCCTCCTCCTGTGTCCTGCGCCGATGAGTGGGTCATCAGATCCGGTATGCCTCCTTGAGCTGCTTGGTGGTCAGGTCGGCGGCGTCCATCACGGCGTACGCCCTGCCAAGGGTCAGCACCATCACCCGGTCGGCGACCTCGAGCGCCTTGGTGGCGTTCTGCTCGGCCAGGACGATAGCGACCCCCCGGGTCTCGTGGATCTCCCTGATCTTCTCGAAGAACATGTCGACGTAGAGTGGCGACAGTCCCGCGGTGGGCTCATCCAGCAGAAGCACCCTGGGTTCCTGCATCAGCGCCCTCCCGCAGGCAACCATGCGCGACTCGCCGCCGCTTAGGGTTCCTGCCGGCTGCGCCTGCCTGGTCCGCAGGTCCGGGAAGAGCTCGAATACCTCGGCCATCCGCTCGTCGCGCGAGCGCTGGCCCATCATGCCGCCCACGCTCAGGTTCTCCAGGACGGTGAGGTCCGGGAAGATGCCCTTCTCCTGCGGCACGTACCCCATGCCGCGGCTGGCCGTCTCGTAGGGTCGCAGCGCGGTCACGTCCTCGCCCAGGAGGCTGATCCTCCCCGCCATCAGCGGGATCAGGCGGGCCAGGGTCGCCAGCAGCGTGGTCTTTCCTGCGCCGTTGGCCCCGAGCACGGCGAAGATCTCGTCCTTGACCGTGAAATCGAGACCCTTCAGGACGGTGACTGCGTCGTAGCCGCTGCGCACGCCCTCCGCCTCCAGAGCGATCGGTCCGGTCGGCTCAGACATGGCCCTCTCCGAGGTACTTCTCGACGACCGTCCGATGCTCGCGAATCGTCTGTGGGTGGCCCTTCAAGATGACGCTGCCTTCGGCCATGAAGGAAACCTCGTCGCAGATGTTCCAGATGACGTTGAGGTCGTGCTCCACGATAACCACCGAGGTCCCGCCGCCGGCAAGCTCCCTGATTACGCTCAGCACCTTCTCGGTCAGCTCCTCGGGCAGGCCCGCCGTCGGCTCGTCCAGCAGCAGGAACGTGGGCTTGAGCAGCAGGCAGCGGATGATGTCCAGGAGCTTCTTCTCGCCGGCCGACCTCGCGAAGGCCGCGGGGTCGCCGAACCCGAAGTAGTCCAGGAGCCTGCGCATCTCGTCCTCATGCCGCTCAAAGGCCGCCCGTTCGCTGAAGAGGCGGTGCGGCCGCTCGTAGGACTCTTCGGTTGCTGCCAGCAGCAGCGAATCCCAGATCGTCAGCTTGTCGAAGTCCATGATCACCTGGTTGCTCTTGACCACGCCGTGGCGGGCCATTCGGTAGGCTGGCAGGCTGGAAAGGACCACCTCCCCACCTCCGGCCATGACCAGAGAGACCGTGCCGCGGTCGAGCGGGATCGAGTGCATGACCATGCGCATCAGGGTCGTCTTGCCGGCACCGTTGGGACCGATGAGCCCCTCGATCGGCTGGTCGCCCAGGACGAGGTCGTCGACGTCGACCACGACGCGGCCTGAGAAGCTCTTGACGGCGCCCCGGATCCGGATCTGGGGACGGGTTTGCGCTCCGGCAGCGACCACGTCAGCGACCATGGATCTTCCTCATCAGCCTGTCGCGCCGCATGTCGCCGAGCACCCCCAGCGGCCGGAACAGCAGCACGACGATCAGGGTGGCGCCGAACACGGCCTCCCTGAGAACGGGGATGGCCTGGGTGTACCACTCGCGGGGGAAGGGGATGTAGGACTGGATCACGATGTCGAAAAGGCCCACGCTGAGGATGACCCCGACGACCGCTCCCCAGACGCGCAGCGTGCCCCCCAGCACCAGCCCAACCATGGCGGCAAGGGTGATGTCCACGCCCAGGTTGGAGATCTCCAGGAAGCGGACCATGACCCCATACATGGCACCCAGCAACCCCATCGCCGCCGAGGCGATCGCGAACAGCCACAGCTTGGCGCGGAAGGTGGGCTTCCCGAGGCTGCGGGCCAGCGCCTCGTCGCTTCCGACCGCGATCAGGAGCCGCCCGTACGGCGAGCGATGGACCCGCCACACGAAGACGAGGATCGCCACGACGACGGCGGTCGTTATCACCAGCCACAGCAGCTCGTTGGCCTTGACGCTGCCGACGTGGTAGGGAAAGCCGAGGC
>JBOGSY010000058.1:0-9375 GCA_050691915.1 Candidatus Limnocylindria bacterium
GGCCAAAGACGGCCATGATCGCGTCGCCGATGAACTTCTCGATCGTGGCTCCGTGCCGGCGCAGGACCAGGGTCATGGCGTCGAAGTAGCGGGTCATGACCTCGCGCAGGCTCTCGGGGTCGAGCGCCTCGCCCAGGTTGGTGGAGCCCTTCAGGTCGCTGAAGAAGACGGTGACCACCTTGCGCTCCTCCTGCAGCGGGAGCGCGGGAGCCAGCGGGTGGCCGCAGTAGCCGCACAGCCGAAACTTGGCGGGGTTGTCCTCGCCGCAGTTCGGGCAGGCCACCATCTCCATCGTCACGCCTCGGAGTGTACGGACTGCGGGAAGCGGTCAGACGGGCTACGGGCCGGTCGGCAGGGCGCGAACGAAGGCCACGATCCGATCCAGGGCGTCGTCCAGCACCGGACCGATCCCGTGGCGCACGCCCGGGTAGACGACCAGCTCGTGGCGGGGGAGCCGCTGTACCGCGTCGCGCAGGAGCTCCATGCGCGCGAATGGGTCGCGGTCCCCGGACAGCAGCAGCACCGGACAGGCGATCCGGGTCCAGTGAGACGTGCGTTCGTCCCAGCGCTCGGGTGCCCCCGGCGCGTGCAGCGGGTAGGAGAGCAGGACCAGGCCGGCATACTCGTGATCGGCCGCGGCCAGCGAGGCCACGCGGCCCCCATACGAGTGGCCTCCGATCACCGCGTCCGTCCCCGGCGGCACGGCGGCCAGGTAGGCCGGCACGGCCCGCTCGGCCTTGCCGCGCGGCAGCTGCACGGTCTGGGCCGCGACGCCACGGGCCCGCAGGCCGCGCACGTGGCGCAGCATCGACTCCGCGCCGCTCGAGGCGCCGTGCGCCAGGTGAACCACGACCTCGGCCACGGTGCAAGCCTAGCGGGCGTACCCTCGTTCGCATCGGCTACACAGGACCGTCACACAACTGCGGTTGACTTGAGGGACCGATGACCGAGACCGCCCGCCCGCCGTCCCGCCTCGCCGCCGCCGTCGCCGGCCTGGTCGCCGGTGGGCTGGGGCTAGGGCTGGCGGAGCTGCTGGCCGGCGTGCTGCCGGGCGCCCCGTCGCCCATCCTGGCGATCGGCAGCCTGGTCATTGCCCTGCAACCGCCGAACGCCAAGCAGCTGATGGTCGACCTCTTCGGGGAAGCCGACAAGCTGGTGCTCAACCTGGCCGTGCTGGTGGCGGCGCTGGCGATCACGGCCAGCATCGGCCTGCTCGCCCGCCGGTCACCCCAGCTGGCGACCCTGGGGCTGGTGGGCGTGGGGGTGCTGGTCCTGGTGGCCGCGCTGCGTGATCCGCTGGTGGACCCCATCCTGGCGGTGGGCGCCGCCATCCTGGCGGTGGGCGCGGCCAGCGTGACCCTGCCGCGCCTCCTCCGGCTGGCCGCGCCGCCGCCCGAGGTCCGGATGCTGGACTTCGACCGCCGACGCTTCCTGGGCTGGACGGTCGCCGCCGCGGGCGTGGCGGTCGCCGGCGGCGGGCTGGGCCGCGTCCTGCTTGAGCGCCGGGCGGCGGCGGCTGAGGCGGTCCCCAGCGTTCCCGTGCCCGGGGCGACCGCGTCCCCGCTACCGGCCGGAGCGGAGCTCGCGGTGGAGGGCATCAGCCCGCTGGTGACACCCAACCGCGAGTTCTACCGAATCGACACCGCACTGCTCACGCCCCGCCTGGACGCCGGCGACTGGCGGCTGATGGTCAACGGCATGGTCGACAACCCGTTCAGCCTTGACTACGCCGAGCTGCTGGCGATGCCGCTGATCGAGCAGTACGTGACCATCGCCTGCGTCAGCAACGAGGTCGGCGGCGGGCTGGTGGGCAACGCCCTGTGGCGCGGCGTGCCATTGCGCATCCTGCTGGACCGAGCCGGCGTCCAGGATGGCGCGACCCAGATCGTGGGACGCTCGTTCGACGGCTGGACCGCGGGCTTCCCGACCGCCTGGCTGGACGAGCCCGGGCGGGAGGCGATGGTGGCGGTGGGAATGAACGGCGAGTCGCTGCCGCCGAAGCATGGCTTCCCGGCGCGGCTGATCGTGCCGGGCCTGTACGGCTACGTCTCCGCCACCAAGTGGCTGACCAACATCGAGCTGACCAGGCTGGAGGACTTCGACGCCTACTGGGTGCCGCTCGGCTGGGCCAAGGAGGCACCGATCCTGACCCAGTCGCGCATCGACGTCCCGCGCGGAGGAGCGTCCGTCTCCACAGGGAGCGTCGCCGTCGCGGGCGTCGCCTGGGCGCCGGACCGCGGGATCTCGGCCGTCGAGCTGCGCGTCGACGACGGCCCCTGGACCCAGGCCGAGATCTCGGTCGCCATCTCCGACGCCACGTGGGTCCAGTGGCTCCATCGCTGGGAGGCGCCGCCCGGCCGGCACACCCTGGCCGTGCGGGCCACCGACGGCACGGGCGAGGTGCAGACCGATCGCGTCACCCGGCCCCCGCCGGACGGCGCCCGGGGCCACCACGTCATCGACGTGACCGTCGGCTGACGGATGGGGCCGGCGCCTTGACGCCGCCCCCAGAATCGGGGCGTGCCAGCGCCCCGTGCCCCGCTCGTCATCGTCAACCCCATCGCCGGCAACGGCCGCGCGCATCACCTGGCGCCCCGGCTGGCGGACTGGCTGGTCCGGCGCGGCGTCTCGGGGCGCCTGATCGAGACGCGCGAGCCCGGCCACGCTGAGCGGCTGGCCGCCGCGGCCGGCGACCTGGGGCACGACCGGGTGGTGGCGGTGGGCGGCGACGGCACCGTCCAGGAGGTGCTGAACGGCCTGTTGGCGGCGCGTGTCGGGCCCGACGACGGGATGCCCAGCCTGGGCCTGGTGCCGGCCGGCAGCGGCAACGACCTGGCGCGCAGCCTGCGGCTGGCGTTCGACCCGGAGCAGGCGCTGCGCGACGCGCTGGGCGAAGCCAGCGAGGTGCTGGACGTGGGTCGCGCCGAGCGGTCCGACGGCAGCCTGCGCCACTTCGGGGTGGCGGGCGGCACCGGCTTCGATGCCCAGGTGGCGCACGCCATGGCCGGGCACCGGCATCGCTGGCAGCGTGGCCGGGCCGGCTACTTCCTGTCGACCCTGCTCGAGCTGGGCCGCTACCGCAACCGCGAGCTGCAGCTGCACCTCGCCACCGATGCCGGGGTCCGCGAGGTGGAGGGACGCTTCCTGTTCGTCGCCTTCGCCAACGGCGAGTACTACGGGGGCGGCATGCGCATCTGCCCGGGCGCCAGCACCCGTGACGGGTGGCTGGACGTCTGCCTGGTGGGGGACATCTCGAAGCCGGGCGCCCTGCGCGAGCTGCCCGGGATCTATCGGGCCGCCCACGTCAATCACCCGCTGGTGGAGCTGGTCCGGGTCCGCGGGCTGCGGATCGCGGCTGAGGCGCGCACGCTCGTCCACCTCGACGGCGAGCCGTTCGATGCCCTTCCGCTGGAGGTGAGCCTGCTCCCGGGCGCCCTCCGCGTGGCGGTGCCCGGATCGGCTACGGTACCGGCGTGAGCGAGACGCTGGTGGACGTCACGCGCGGGCAGGCCCTGGTCGGGTCCGGCGGCCGCCGCATCGGCACCGTGGACGCCGTCTTCGCCGACTACCTGCTGGTGCGGACCCCGGGCCTGCTGCCGGTCGACCTGTACGTGCCACGCACCGAGGTGGTGGCCGGCGAACGCGGCCGGCTGAGCGTGACGGCGTCGCCGCAGGAGGCGTACGACGCCTGGCATCGGCCCCTGCGCCGGGCGCCCCATGACTGAGCCTGGACCGACGCCCGTCGGCTTCAGCGCGGCCGACCTCGACAGCCTGCGCACCGCCCAGGAGGTGCGGATCGAGACGACGCGGGCCGACGGCGCCCCGGTGCACCGCACCGTCATCTGGGTCGTCGTGGACGCGCGGGGCCGGGCGCTGGTGCGAAGCTACCGCGGGGCGGGGGCGCGCTGGTACCGCGAGGCACGGGCCCACCCGGACTGCCGGCTCCATGTGGCTGGCCGGGTGCTCGACGTCCGTGCCGTGGTCGCCGACGACGCGGACCGCATCCGCGCCTGCTCCGAGGGATTCTGGGCGAAGTACCCGAGCGACCCGGCCACCCCGGCGATGGTCGCCGACGCCGTCCTGTCGACGACGCTGGAGCTGATGCCGACCCCCTGAAGCTGAGCCCGGGGAGCGACCCTGGCGGCCGCTCCCCGGGCAGATGGGTCACTCGGCGTACAGGCCGATATCGTCGAAGGTCACGGTGCCAGCGGTGTGCAGGTCGCCGGGACTGAAGCCGAACAGGACGACCCGCACGGCCGACACCCCCGGCGGCAGGCTGACCGCCTGCTCCAGGCTGACGAAGCCGTCGGTCGCCAGCGGCATCTCCAGCAGGCGGACCGTGCTGAGCAGCTCGCCGGCGGGTCCCAGGTAGGCCAGGCCCGCGGCAGGGGCCGATGACAGGCCGCTGCCGGACATGCTGGCCCGCAGGGTGAGATCCTGGCCGGCAGTCACCGCGATCGGCGCGCTGGTCCAGCTGGGCATCCCGGCCAGCGCCACGCTGCGGCCGGTTCCGGTGATGGTCACCGCCCGGCTGCCCTGGGTGCCGCCCGTCTCGGACCAGGCGGTGCTGCCGGCGCCGCTGCTCGAGCCGGTCCAGGCATCGGGCTCGGAGCCCTCGGCTGCGGCCTGCTCGAAGTCCCCGTTGGTCACCTTGTTGCCGCGCACGCTGACCTCAAGCGTCGCGGCGTTGTTACCCTCGGCCGTCTCGTCGACGGCGTCGGCCGCGTCGGCCACCGCACCGAGCAGGTGCTCGCCATTGAGGCCGCGGGTATCCCAGCTCAGCTCGACCGTGACCTCGGCCCCGGCCGCCACCGCCCCGGTCGCCACCGGACTGCCTGGCAGCGGCTCAGCGTCCAGGCTGAAGGCGGTCTGGGTGGCCGGCGCGTCGGCCGTGCCGAGGTTGGCGATGGTGGCCCGGATGGTCACCTTGTCGCCGGCCCTGGGCGGGCCATTGCCAGCGCCGGCCCCGGTGTTGGTCACCGTGGTCATGGCGCTGACGACCAGGTCCGGGACGCCCGCCGGCCGCTCCCACTGCAGCGCGTTGAGCAGGACCTGGTAGCCGGTGTAGGTGAGCGCGTAGTTGGCCAGGCCGAAGGGGTGGTAGTAGCGGTCGGTCGGCATCGGCAGCAGGGCCCCGATGATCCGCACCACGCCGTCGCCGACGGTCAGCTCACCCAGCGTGGCCTGGTCGGCGGTGGTGGTGCCGGCGGTCCGTCCACCGAGCCGCTCCCACTCGATCTGGTCGACCGACCAGACCGGCGAGGCGGCCAGCTGGGAGTCGGTGTCGGCCGGACTGATGGCGTAGCCGATCGGCACCGGCTCGTAAGACTGGTGCCGGAAGCCCGGGCCCTCGGCCGCTCCCGGCTGGTTGACATTGGCCGCCAGCGGATCGTGGTAGGTGCTGGTCACGCCGTCGCGGGTGAAGCCGATGTAACCGGCATATACGCTGAAGTCGTTGACGAACTGCCGGTCGACCAGGCCCATGTAGGCCAGGTCGCGAATGGCGCCATCGGTCAGCACCAGGTTGCCGCCCCGCTCCGCGTATGTACGGAGGATGGAGCCCCAGGCATCGCGTTCCTGGTCGGTCCGCTCGGACGGCGGCGGTGGGGCTTCCACCGGGTCGTTCGAGAAGCTGACCTCCAGCCCGTCGGCCGGCGCCCCGGCCGCCCAGTTGACGACCCGCACCCGGTAGTGGCCGGGCACCGGCCGCAGGATGGTGGCGACCTCGCTGGCCGCCTCGGTGGCGCTCCCGCCGGACGGGAACCATTCGCCCGATATCCGGCTCTGGCGCTCGATGTAGAGGTCGTAGTCGACGGCGCTGTCGGCGCTGAGCGCCACCGTCATCGACTGGTTGTTGACGCCGCTCAGGACGTCGTACTCGAAATCGGCCACGCAGGTCGGCGGCAGCACGTCCTGGGTGCCCGGCGAGTAGGCGCACGGGACCGTGGCCGCCGTCCGGAGGGTGACGTCGCTGAAGACGATGGGCGCCTGCGCCTCTCCGGTCCTGGGCGGCTCGGTGTGGCCGGGTAGCGCGTCGTCGGCGACGATCACGCTGCTGAAGCGGTCGAGGTCGACGGCGCCGGAGAGCACCTCGTCGGCCGTGGTGCGGACCAGCTGCCCCGGCTGCATGTGGGCGGCCAGGTCGTCGAAGAACTTCATGTTGGTGGCGGTGTACGGCAGCTGGCCGGGATCCTCCCATGCCTGCTCGCCCGAGAAGACGATGTCCAGGTCCACGCTGCCGCCGCTGGCCCGGATCTTCGTCACCAGGCCGCCGGTGAGACAGACGCGGTAGCGACCCGGCAGCGGCTGGTTGGCATGCACCGCCGCGCCGGATTGCTGGTAGATGTCGCTCTGGTCGAAGTAGCGGTTGACCTCCTCCCAGGCGTCGCCCGCGTCCCCGCAGGCGGTCGGCGGGCCGGGATCCTCCTCGCCGGACCGATAGCGCTCCAGGATGAGATCGGTGGTGGCGAGCTGGCCGACGCCGCCCACGTTCTGGGCTGTGGCCCTGGCCTCGAGCCCGCCGTTATAGACCCCCTCATCGAAGCCAAGGCTCTCGAACTCGTGGATGAAGTCGTTGGCGACATCGAGCGACGCGTCGAGGATGGGATCCTGGGCCGGCAGCCCGGCCCCGGGTGGCGGCTCGGTGGGCGTGCCGTCGTTGGTCAGCAGGCGGGGCGAGTGGATGTAGGCCACCGACCCGGGCACGCGGAAGTCGGTCTCCTCCGGCAGGAGCGTGAAGTTCACCATCGAGTAGATGAGGCTCTTGTTGCCGTCGACGTGCAGCTGCTCGGGGTCCGGCAGGTAGCAGGAGCCGGCCCCGCAGTTCGACAGGTGCGACAGGCTCATCTCGTTGTCGATCCCGTCGCCGTTGAGGCCCAGCGGCGAGTTGATCCAGTCGCCGAACGACCCGGTGGTGGTGTACTGGATGGTGTCCCAGACGGTGCCCCACTGCACGCCGTACAGGCGCGGGTCGTCGGCCGGGGCGTCGTTGGACTTGATCAGCGGGCTCCAGGCGAGGCGATTCTCGGCATCGGCCCATGCCCCCTTCACCGTCTGGAGGATGCGCTGGTTCTTGGCGTAGTCCTGCTCACCGGCGCCCAGCAGCGTGAAGCTGAAGGCGCGGTCGATCAGCTGGCCGTGCAGGTCGATTCCACCGTCCCATTCGTCGCTGATCTCCTGCATGACCCGGCCGAAGCCGCGGGTCTCCGGCTCGGACCAGGGGGTGTAGGGACGGAAGGTGAAGCCGATGGTCGGCCAGTCACGGTTCATGTCCACCCCGTTGCCGTTGTAGCGCTGGTAGAAGCGGACGCCGTTGTCGACGTCGCCGCGCTGCCAGCCGTCGGGGTTGGCGAAGACGAAGTAGATCGCCGACTGGGCCAGCGCCTCGCCGGCGCTGACGCTGACCTGCGGCGTGGTCTCCAGCAGGGGATGGGGGATCGCGCCCTCCTTGGCGCAGCCGACGACCGCGGGCGCCAGGCCCGCCTCGCAGGCCGCCCAGGTGGCCAGGTCCTCCGCCGCACGGACGCCGGCCTCCGCGCCGGCGCGCTCGATGCCGTGGATGGAGAGCGGGAAGGTGAAGAGCTTCTTGTCATCGTCCGGGACCCGCTCATCGGTCACGCGCAGCAGGTAGAGGTCCGACCGGTCTCGGCCGGGCGGCACGCCCTGCTGGGGCAGTCCTGCCGAGCAGAGGTCCTGCGGGTCGACGCTGGCCGCGCAGTCGGCATCCGTGCCAAAGTCCTCCTCCAGGCGATAGAACTCCACGAAGTCCGGGAAGAGAGATTCGAGGTAGGTCGTGCCGCCCACCATCTGCTCGTAGCTCAGGAAGTCGGTCGCCGCGCACACCGCGTTGCCCTTGGCGAACGGGGAGCGGGCGGGAGCCTGCGCCGGCGAGGGCCAGTAGGCGTGGGGATCCGGGAAGACGCGCCCGCAGAGCGTGTACTCGGTATCGGAGGTTGCGACCGTGAACGCGGCCGCGGTGGCCTTCTCCGGCGTGCGGGCGGCCCCGCCCAGGGGCATCACCAGCGCCAGGGCAGCCACCGCCGAGACGGCGATCCGAGCGACGCGCCGGTGCCATGGTCCGCTCCACCCACGCAGGCGCAGAAACGTGCTCAACTCCTTACTCCCTCCTCGGGTTGTCGTCTCGTTGGATTGGAGGGCCCGGCCACCCAGCCGGGCCCTCGTCGGCATCAGGAGCCGTAGAGCCCCACCTCATCGAAGGTGACCGAGCCGGCGGTTGCGGTGTCGGTTGGGCCGAAGCCGAACAGGACGACCCGCACCTGGCTCACCCCCGGCGGCAGGGTCACCGCCTTCTCCAGGGTGGTGAAGCCGCCGGTCGCCAGCGGCACCTGGATCAGCCGCACGGTGTCGAGCAGCTGGCCAGCGGCGCCGAGATAGGCGAGGCCCACGCCGGGCGACGAGCTCATCCCGCTGGTCGACACGTCGACCCGCAGCTCGAGCAGCTCGCCCGCCGTGACCGCGATGGGATCGCTGGTCCAGGTCGGGATGCCCGCCAGCAGGGCGCTGCCGCCGCTGGCGGTGATGGTGGCGGCGTACGACCCATCGCTGCCTTCATCCTGCGACCAGTTGGTGGTGCCGGCACCGGTGTCGCTGCCGGTCCACGCTTCCGGCCCGTCGCCGGAAGCGTTCGCCTGCTGGAAGTCGCCGTTCTCGACCTTGTTGCCGCGCACGCGAACGTCCAGCGTGGCGGTGTTGTTGCCCTCGTTCGACTCGGCCAGCGCACCGCCGGCATCAGCCGCGGCGCCGATGACGTGCTCGTCCTTGACGCCGCGGGTGTCCCAGTCGAGGTCGACCTGGACCGATCCTCCGGCGGGAATCGGATCGGTAGCGACGGGACTGCCGTCCAGGGGCTCCCCATCCAGGGTGAAGCCCGTCTGGGTCGCCGGAGCGTCGGCAGTGCCGGCGTTCCGGACGGTGGCACGCACGACGACCTTGTCGCCCTCCTTCGGCGCCTTGCCCTTGCCACCGGGGTTCCCGGTGTTCTGGACCGTCGTCAGGTCCTCGATCACCAGGTCGGGTGCGCCGGTGACCGTGACCACCACGCTATCCGTCCCGGTCAGGCCCTCGGCATCGGTCACCGTCAGGCTGGCCGTGTACTCACCGGCCGCGGCGTAGGCGTGCTGCACGCTCTGGCCGCTCCCGGACTCGCCGTCGCCGAAGTCCCAGGCATAGGTCAGCTCGTCAGCTGGAGTACGGTCGTCCGCCGACCCCGAACCGTCGAAGGTGACCGGGTCGCCGGCCTGGGCGGTCGTCGGCTTGGCCTGGGCCACGGCGACCGGCGCGGCGTTCTCACCCCGCCCGTAGTCGTGGGCCACGCAGCCATCGCCCGCGCTGATCACGGCGTCGGCGCTCAGGTCG
>JBOGSY010000059.1:0-9299 GCA_050691915.1 Candidatus Limnocylindria bacterium
GCTTCATCCTGTCGAAGGGCCACTCGTCGCTGGTGCAGTACGCCGCCATGGCGCTGCGCGGCTACTTCCCGCTGGAGGAGCTGCGCACCTTCGACACCCGCGGGTCGCGCCTGCAGGGGCACCCGGACATGCGGCTGCTGCCGGGGATCGACATGTCCACCGGCTCGCTGGGGATGGGCCTCTCCGCCGGGCTGGGCATGGCGCTCGGGGCCCGCCAGGTGGGGCGCGACGTACGCGCCTTCGTGCTGCTCGGGGATGGGGAGTGCCAGGAGGGGCAGGTCTGGGAGGCCGCCTTCGTGGCGGCACGCTACCGCGTCGACAACCTGATCGGCATCGTCGACCACAACAAGCTCCAGCAGTACGGCTGGCCCGGCGTGAGCGCCGAACACCGCCTGCCGCCGGAAGAGCCGGGCGAGCTCGTCGCCAAGTGGCGGGCGTTCGGTTGGCGTGTCCTCGAAACCGACGGCCACGACATGGCAGCCGTGGTGGCGGCGATCGTCGAGGCGGCCGAGCGGACGGGCCGGCCGAGCATGGTCATCGCGCACACCGTGAAGGGTCGCGGCGTGTCCTTCATGGAGGGCGACTACCGCTGGCACTCCAAGCCGATCGAGGCGGAGGAGTTCGCGATGGCGATGGCCGAGCTCGGCGAGGTGGACCCGTGAGCCTGCCGATGGGCCGGGCCATGCGCGAGGTGTTCGGCGAGACCGTCGCCGAGCTGGCCACCGACGACCCGCGGATCGTGATGCTGGACGGGGACCTGGGAAGCTCCACCAAGGCGGACATCTTCGAGCGCGCGCACCCCGGTCGCTTCCTGCAGATGGGGATCGCCGAGCAGAACATGATCGGCGTCGCCGCCGGCCTGGCCAGCATGGGCCTGATCCCGTTCATCAGCACGTTCGTCTCCTTCGCCGTGGTGCGGCCGCTCGACCAGGTCCGTGTCCAGGTGGCCCAGACCGGGCTGAATGTGAAGCTGACAGCCGGCTACGCGGGCCTGTTCACCGGGATGGCGGGCAAGACCCACCACATCGTTGACGACATCTCGATCATGCGGGCCATGCCCGGCATAGTCAGCGTCTCGCCGGCAGACGACGTGGAGACCGATCGCGTCCTGCGCTGGGCCGCGACCTACGACGGCCCGGTCTACGTGCGCATCGTGCGCGACCCCACCCAGCGCCTGTTCGGCGACGACTACACGTTCCGCTTCGGGAAGGCCGTCGAGGTTCGCGCCGGGCGCGACCTGACGCTCATCGGCACCGGCGCCCAGACGCCGCGCCTCGTGGACGCCGCCGAGATGTTGGCCGCCGGCGGGATCGACGCGGGGGTGCTCCACCTGCCCACCCTCAAGCCGTTCGACACGGCGGCCATCCTGGCCGCCGCGGAGCGCACGGGCCGTCTCGTCACGGTCGAGGAGCACACGATCCTCGGTGGGCTGGGCGGCGCCGTCGCTGAGACGCTGGCCGAGCACCGGCCGACTCCGCTGCGACGCATCGGCCTCCAGGACATGTACACCGAATCGGCGCCCAACGACGCCTTGCTCGACCTGTACGGGCTGTCCGCCGCGCGGGTTGCGGAGCAGGTGCGCGCGATGCGGTGGAGCGATAGCTGAGGCGATGAACGACCCTACGTCAGGCGGAGGCGGGATCGGCTGCGACGCCTTCGTCGGTCGGTTCCGGAAGGGCGTCCGGCCAGCCGGCGTCGATCTTCGACCCCGCCCGGTCGAAATGCTGACGCAGCGCGTCGGCCACCCGCTCCGGGTCCCGCAGCCGCAGCGCGTCCAGGATCGGCCAGTGCAGGGCGGCCGTCCAGTGCACATCGACACCCGGGATGGCGGCGGTGATGTAGGTGCGCGAGAACGGCTCCAGCGATTGCCACACGCGCCGCAGCGTGGCGTTGCCGCTGAGGGAGATGATGCGCCCATGGAAGCTCGCGTCGGCGAGCGCCAGGGCGTGCGCATCCCCGGAGGCGGCCGCCTGTCGCAGCTGCTCGCCGTGCGCCAGCAGGTTGGCCAGGTCCGCATCCGTCATGCGCGGGACCGCCAACCGGGCGCCGAGCGTCTCGAGCTCGGCGCGGACGCTGATCGCCTCCAGCAGCTCGGCGGTGGTGGGACGCCGAACACGGGCGCCGCGGAATGGCAGGATCTCGACCACGCCGGTAGCCTCCAGGCCGCGGAGCGCCTCACGAACCGGCGCCTGGCTGATCCCGAGCTCACGGGCCACGGTCGTCTCCACGATGCGGGCGTGGGGCGGATAGCGACCGGACAGGATGTCCTGCAGGAGGCGATCCTTCACCTCGTCCGCGAGCACGCTGCGCGACAGGGTGCCCTGCTGCGCCATGGGCCGACCTCCAGAACCCGACCCCCGCGCGCAGTCGCCGGAGGGTCGCTGGCGAATTGTAACGTGGCGCACTCAGCCGACCGCGATCGCCTGAACCCGTCGATCGGCCGCGACTGGCCGCGGCTCCCCTCGTCGATGACCGGCGAGCGGATCACCCAGCTGCCTGACGACTGGCGGGTGTGGACCTTCTCCGATCCGCACGGCGTCGCCACCGGGCTCGAGGCGGCTCTCGTCGAGGCCAGGCTGCTCGACCGCTCGCTGCGCTGGATCGCGCCACCGCGCACCGCGCTGGTCGGGTGCGGCGACTACCTCGACCGCGGCGCGGACAGCCGCCGCGTCCTCGCCCTGCTGCGGCGCCTGCAGCCGGAAGCCGCGGCCGCAGGCGGGCGCGCGGTCTACGTTCGTGGCAACCACGAGGAGATGGTGCTGCACCTGTCGCGCGGCCGGCACCAGTGGCTCCCGGTGTGGCTGGCCTATGGCGGCCACGCGACCCTGCAGTCGTACGACATCGCACCGGCCGACCCGCTCCAGGACGCGATGGCGCTGGCCGGTGTCGAGGAGCAGGCCCCCGGCCTGTTCTCATGGCTCGCCAGCCTCCCGCAGGCCGTGCGCTGGCGCGATGTGCTGTTCGTGCATGGCGGCCTGCCACCGGGTGCAGCCCTGGATGAACTCGGGGTGACG
This sequence comes from Candidatus Limnocylindria bacterium, assembly GCA_050691915.1. Lineage (GTDB taxonomy): Bacteria > Chloroflexota > Limnocylindria > QHBO01 > QHBO01 > JBOGSY01. Next base: position 3,015 of record JBOGSY010000059.1, read on the forward strand.
ACCGACTGGCATCTGTGGGTGCGCGCCGAGTTCTTCGACACGCCGTGGAGCAGTGGAGCGTTCGACCGCTTTCGCGCATCAGGGATCGAGCGGGTGGTCTTCGGGCATACGCCGAGCCCGGCCGGCGTACGGATCCTGCAGGCGGGCCGCTTGCTCGCCGTAGATTCGAACGCCTGCGGCAACCCGAAGCTCCCAGCCGATGCGAGACGCATGGTGACCCTGGTCGAGCTCGACGGCGCGGGCTTCGACCGGGCGCGGCGGGTCGTCATTCCCACCGACGACGCCCCCGATCGCGCGTTGAACCCCGACCCTGCCGACCCTATGCTCGATTATCGAGGCACCGATCCGGAGGCAGCAGCATGGTGACCCCGCTCCACGAGCCGACCTTTCGCAGCGACACCCGCCCGGACGTGGCGACGTTCGAGGAGTCGGTTGGCACCATCGCCGGCTTCACCTTCGCCGGCGATGTGGCGAGCGAGCTCGCGGCCGGGCGCCTGGTAGCGTCGGAGGCGATCGATCTGCTTGACGACATGCTGGCTATCCGCGAGCTGGAGGAGATGATCGTCCGCCTGAGGTCGGGAGGGTACGACCCGCTGCCCGGCTACGACTACCGTGGGCCTACCCACGTGTCGATTGGGCAGGAGGCCACGGCCGTCGGGGCAGCCGCCGGCCTGCGGGCCGATGACGCCATCACGAGCTCGCATCGCGGACACGGCGACGCCATCGCCAAGGGCTTCGCGGCCATCCGCCGCATGGACGACGCCCGACTGCGGGCCCGCGTGCCGGGCACCCCCGCCGGCGGGCGGGGTGTGCTGCTGGCGGCAGCACTCGAGGAACACGTCTACCGGGTCATCGCCGAGCTGTTCGGCAAGGAGGAGGGCTACTGCCGGGGTCGCGGCGGGGGCATGCACATCGGCGACTTCTCGACCGGGCACCTCGGCGCCAACGCCATCGTCGGCGGCAGTGTCCCGATCGCCACCGGCGCGGCCATGGCCGCCCGTTACCAGCGGTCCGATCGGGTGGTGTGCTGCATGGCGGGCGATGGCGCGTATGCCAACGGGGTCGTCCTTGAGTCGCTCAACTGGGCGACACAGCACCAGTGGACGAATCACCTGGCTGGCGATCATCCCTTTGGGCTGCCAATCGTGTACCTCATCCAGAACAACCACTACGGCATGACCCACCGAACCGATGAGGAGGTGATGGGCGTCCGTCACCTGGCACGTCGCGGCGCGGGCTTCGCCACGAACAACATGCACGCGGAAGTCGTCAATGGCATGGACGTGCTCGCCGTGCGCGACGCCATGCTGCGCTCCGCCGAGCGGTGCAGAAAGGGCGACGGCCCCGTGCTGATCGAGGCCAGCACGTACCGCTATTACGGACACTCCCTCTCCGATCCGCGCAACGAGTACCGGACCCGGGAGGAGGAGATGGCCTGGCGGGCCACGGACCCGATTGCGCTGTTGAAGCGACAGATCGTGGAGGCCGGACTGGTCGACGAGGAGGAGCTGGCGCGGCTGGAGGCCGGCGCGGCGGAGCGCAATGCCCGCGCGGCAGGCCGCGCGGCGCGGGCCACCGATCCGGACCCGGCTGACTTGCTGCGCTACCTGTACACCGACAGCGCGGCGGACGACGTCCCGCCCGAGCACCAGGAGGTGGCCCTGTACGCCGACCCGCCGCTCGCCCGCCGCGACGAGGCCGGCGCGAGCAGCTACCGGGATGCGATTTGCGAGGCCCTCGTCGAGGAGATGCTGCGCGACCGCCGGGTCATCGTCTACGGCGAGGACATCGCCGACTACGGCGGCGCCTTCAAACTGACGAAGGGGCTGCTGGAAGCGTTCGGCCGCGACCGCGTGTTCAATACGCCGATCTCGGAGGCATGCATCTGCGGCACGGCCGTCGGGGCGGCCATGGTCGGGGCGCGGCCGGTGGTGGAGCTGATGTACATGGACTTCGCCCTGATGGCCTCCGACCAGATCGCCAACCAGGCCGGCAAGTGGCATTTCATGAGCGGGGGGCAGGTGGAGGTGCCGCTCGTCATCCGCGCCTCGGTCGGCGCCGGCAAGGGGTACGGCGGCCAGCACTCCCAGTCGCTGGAGAGCCTCTTCACCCACATTCCCGGGCTGTACGTCATCTATCCGGCCACGGCGGCCGATGCCAAGGGTCTGCTGAAGGCCGCCATCCGCACCAACAACCCGGTCCTCTTCGTCGAGAGCCAGGGGCTCTATGCGACCAAGGGCGTCGTGCCGGACGACGGCCAGCTCGTCGAGATCGGCCGCGCCCGCGTGGCGCGCGAGGGTGACGACGTCTCGCTGGTGGCCTGGGGGCCCGCGGTCCTCGACGCGCTGGCAGCCGCGGACGTGCTGGACGCAGAGCACGGCCTGTCGGCCGAAGTCATCGACCTGCGCAGCCTCGTGCCGCTCGACATGGAGACGGTGTTGGCATCAGTCCGCAAGACCGGACGCTGCGTGGTGGCAAGCCAGGCAGTGCTGGTGGGGAGCTTCGTCAACGAGATCGTGGCGCGCGTGCAGGCCGAGGCCTTCGACGACCTCGACGGGCCGGTGGGGAGAATCGGGGCCGCCAATGGCATCTCGCCCCAGGCGCAGGGTCTCGAGGAGGCATTCCTCCCCCGAGCGGACGACATCGTGCGCGCCGTGCTGGCCCTGGTGTGAGCGCAGACCTGACCGATGGTGCACCCCATCCTCATGCCGCGTCCCGGCCAGATGACCGAGGAGTGCACCCTGCTGGCCTGGCGCAAGGACGAGGGCGATCGCGTGGAGAAAGGCGACGTCCTGTTCGAGATCGAGACGGACAAGGCGGTCATGGAGGTGGAGGCCTTCGACGAGGGAGTCCTCCTGCGGCGCCTCGTGGCCGAGGGCGAGACGGTGGCCGTCAATGCCGTGTGTGCCTACATCGGCGAGCCCGGTGAGGCCGTCCCCGAGTCGCCGGTCGGATTGCCGGCGGCAGTCACCGCGCCCGAGGCCGCTTTGACCTCCCCGTCCCCGGCCCCGATGGGCGGTGCGGCAGGAGCAGCCCCCCGCCATGCCGAGCGCGCTGCCGGCTCTGAGAGCGACGGCCGCGAGCGGCGGCGCGCGCGCATCAGCCCGCGGGCCAGCCGGCTGGCCGCCGAGCTCGGTGTCGACGCCCGCGGATTGGTCGGCAGCGGCCCGGATGGGCGCATCGTGGAGCGCGACATCCGTGGGGCCCTGGCCGTCGCCGGCCGCGGGACTCCGCCCACCGATGACGATGGCGAGCCGCAGCCGTTGTCGCGCATGCGGCAGATCATTGCTGAGCGGATGACCCTCAGCGCCGCGACGGCCCCGCAGTTCTCCGTGACGGTGGCGGTCGACGTCACGCGCCTCATCACGCTGCGCGATGAGCTGAAGGCGTCAGGCACGCCGCTCAGCGTCACCGACTTCGTGATGAAGGCCACGGCGCTCACCTTGGTGGAGATGCCGGTCGTCAACTCGCGTACCGATGGCCGCTCGCTCTGGTTGCGAGCGCGAGTGCATCTGGGCCTGGCCGTCTCGGTCCCCGACGGCCTGGTGGTCATCGTCCTGCGGGACGCCCATCGCCTGGGCCTCGAGGAGCTCCACCAGCAGGCGGCGACCATGGCCGCGGCGGCCAGGGCGGGAACGCTGCCGCCGGATGACATGACCGGCAGTACCTTCACCATCTCAAACCTGGGGATGTACGGGGTGGAGCAGTTCGCGGCCATCATCAACCCCGGCGAGGCCGCCATCCTGGCGGTCGGCAGCGCCGCCCGGGAGCCGGCCGTCGTCGGCGACGGGCTCACCATCCGTTCTCTCATGCGGCTCACCCTGACGGCTGATCACCGGCTGGTGGATGGCGAGCTGGCCGCCCGGTTCCTGGACGGCGTGCGAGCCCGGCTGCAGGACCCGGCAGCGCTGCAGCGCGCGGCCGCCGACTCCGGAGGCAGGCGCTAGGCGCGCTCAGCCGCCAGCTGCACGAAGGCATCGAGCGCTTCGGGGTTGGCCAATGAGCCGCTTGAGGCGGCGACCTCGGGCGGGGTCCCGTTGAGGATGCGCTTGAGCGGCACCTCCAGCTTCTTGCCGGACAGGGTGCGCGGGACGCCCGGGACCGCCACGATGCGGTCGGGTACGTGACGCGGCGACAGGGTGTGGCGGAGCTCGTCCCGAATGCGGGCCAGGAGCGCCTCGTCCAGCGTCGCTCCCTCGCGCAGCGCCACAAAGAGGAGCAGCTCATCGGCCTCCTCGAGGTGGACGACCACCGAATCGGCCACCTCTGGCAGGGCTTCGACCACCGCGTAGAACTCAGCCGTGCCGATCCGCACCCCACCCCGGTTCAGCGTCGCGTCCGAGCGGCCGCTGATCACGCACGAGCCGCGTTCGGTGATGGTGATCCAGTCTCCATGGCGCCAGACGCCGGGAAACACGTCGAAATAGGCCTCGCGGTAGCGGCTCCCGTCGGGATCGTCCCAGAAGCCCACCGGCATGGAGGGCATGGGCGCGGTGATGACCAGCTCCCCCTGCTCGCCGACCAGCGAGCGCCCATCCGGCCCGAAGGCCTCGATCGGCGATCCGAGGTGGCGGCAGCTGATCTCGCCCTCCCAGACGGGGACGAGCGGGCTGGCGCCCACGAAGGCGGTGCACAGGTCGGTGCCACCCGAGACGGACTGGAGATGGACCGATGGGCTGATCGCCTCGTACACGTAGCGAAAGCCCTCCGCCGGCAGTGGCGCGCCGGTGGAACCCAGGCCACGCAGGGCGGAGAGGTCGACCGCCGTGCCCGGCACCAGCCCGTCCTTGCGGCAGGCCATCAGGTACGGCGCGCTTGCGCCGAAGTAGGTGACCCCCTCCTCCGCCGCCAGCCGCCACAGGGCCAGCAGGTCCGGATGGCCCGGCGATCCGTCGTAGAGCACGATGGCGGCGTCCACCAGCAGCCCGGAGACCAGGTAGGGCCACATCATCCAGCCGGTGGTCGTGTACCAGAAGAACCGGTCGTCTCGCCCCAGGTCGTGATGCAGGGCGTGGATCTTGAGGTGCTCCAGCAGGATTCCGCCGTGACCGTGCACGATCGGCTTGGGCAGCCCGGTGGTGCCCGACGAGTAAAGGATGAAGAGCGGGTGGTCGAAGGCGACCCGCTCGAAGGCCAGGTCGCCCGGCTCGGCCAGCAGGGCCGGCCAGGCGACCGCGTCCTCGATGGCCCGGCCGTCGGGATCCAGGAACGGCACGACCACCGTGGCGCGCAGTCCGGGGAGGGCCGCGCGGATGGCGGCCACCTCCTCTCCGCGACCGACGGCGCGGTCGCCGTAGACGTAGCCGTCCGTTGCCAGCAGCACTTTGGGATCGACCTGGCTGAAGCGATCGACCACGCTGCGCACGCCGAACTCCGGGGCGCAGGAGGTCCAGATGGCGCCCAGGCTGGCGGTGGCCAGCAGCGCCACCACCGCCTCAGGCACGTTCGGCAGGAAGGCGGCGACGCGGTCGCCGGGTCCTACCCCCAGGCGCAGCAGGCCGGCCCGTGCACGCGCAACCTGGTCGCGCAGCTCGGCGACGGTCAGGGTCACCCGTCCCCGCGTCTGCGAGCGGCCGACCACCACGATCTCGTGATCGTCCCGCCCGGTCAGGCGCAGGGCGTGCTCCGCCCAGTTCAGCCGGGCGCCCGGGAACCAGCGCGCCCCCGGCATCCCGGCATCGGCCAGGGCGACGTCAACCTGGCCGGATGCCTGGACGTCGCCGAGCTCCCAGATCGAGCGCCAGAAGGCGTCGAGCTCGGTGATCGACCACCGCCACAGGTCGTCATACCCGGCGAAGGACAGGCCGCGCGTCTCCTCCAGCCGGGCCAGGTAGCGACCGACCCGCGACCGGCTGCGAACGTCGGCGGGCGGATGCCACAGGATCGGGGGCTCGACCATGGACCGATGATGCCACGGCGGCGGGGTATGCTGGCCGGACCGATGGATGCTCGGCCCACCGTCCGGCGCCTTCTCTTCGGGCTGGTGGCCACGGTGGCGCTGGCAGGCCCACCGACGGCAGATCCGGCCCGGGCGGTGGAGGCTGTCCCCGGCGAGACGGTCGCGTTCGCCGCGCCGCCGGGAGGGACGCTGGCGGCGCTGGTCGGGGACGTGGACGGCGACGGGGTCCGCGAGCTGGTCCGAATCATGACCTGGGGCGACAACCCGGACCTGCAGGCCGTGGCGGTCACCGCCATCCGTTCCGGCCGGCCGGCCGCGGCCGGCCAGGCGCCGCTGCGGCGGGGCGTCAGCCCGGAGGACGCGCAGCTGCCGGGACGCCCCGCGGA
>JBOGSY010000060.1:0-9270 GCA_050691915.1 Candidatus Limnocylindria bacterium
GAAAGAGCCGGCCGTATCGGCCGGCTCCCTCCGACGCTACCACTGAAGAGGTGAGTTAGCGCACCGCCTCGGTGGTGGCGTGACAGGGACTACTCACTGCACACCACCTCCTTTCGTTGCCACGATGCTACCAGCCGGGTGCCACGCTGCGCAACGGGGCACCCCAACGGGCTCAGGTGACGGCGGCGGCGAGCCCGGTCGGATCCCAGCTGAAGAGCCATGGCGCCGGCTCCGCCGCCGAGGGGGACGCATCGGTCCCGTCCGTCCACGAGGTGGGTTCGGGTTGATCGACGCCGTCGTCGCCCACGACCCGCCCGGTCAGGATCTCCAGCGCCTTCTCCAGGAAGAGGTCGCGCTCCGGCGGCGTCCCGTCGGGGATCTCGACCGTCACGTCCGGCTGGACCCCATCGGGCGCGACGCTGTGGTGCTCGGGCGTGAACCAGCGCGAGATGGTGATCCGGACCCCCCCGCCGTTCTCCAGCGGGTCCCACAGCTGGACCGTGTTCTTGCCGTAGGTCGGCTGCCCCACGATCGTGGCCCGCTCGCGCTCCTGGAGGGCGGCCGCCACGATCTCGGAGGCCGACGCGGAGCCACCGTTGACCAGCACCACCACCTCCAGCTCGGGGTCGACGGCCGCTCCGTCGCCGGTCGCCTCCCAGCGCTTGACCTCGTCGCCGGCCGACTCCTGGGTGAAGACCAGGCCCTCGGCGATGAACTGGGAGGCGATCTGGCGCGCCGCCTCGATGTAGCCGCCCGGGTTGTCGCGCAGGTCGAACACGATGCCGGTGGCGCCCTGCTCCACCAGGCCGCGCACGGCGTCGCGGAACTGATCGGCGCCCGGATTCGAGAAGTTGTTCAGGCGAACGTAAGCGATGCCGTCGTCCAGCATCTCGCTGACGACCTCGCGGGTCTGGATCCGGGCCCGCGTGATCCGCAGGTCCAGCGCCCCGCCGTCGCGGCGCAGGCCCAGCGTCACGTCGGTCCCCTCCTCGCCGCGGATACGCGAAACCGCGTCCCCCAGGTCGAGCCCGTTGACGCTCTCGCCGTCAATCGCCACCACCACGTCGCCGGCCTGCAGCCCGGCCCGCTCGGCCGGGGAGTCGTCCAGGGGCGCAATGACCACCAGTGCGCAGGCGTCGCTGAAGGTGGTGCACGACTCCAGGTCATCCGGGTCCTCGAGGTTGCGGACACCCATCTCGGCGCCGATGCCCGAGAACTCGCCGGACAGGGTGCCCAAGGCCCGCTGGTAGTCGTCCGGCGACATGTAGCCGCTGAACGGGTCGCGGACGCCGTACTCGAACATCCCGCGAATCGCGCCCTCGGCCAAGAGCTCGTCGTCCAGGTCGTCCACGAACTGGACCTTCAGCTTGTCGTACGCCTCGCACAGGGCCTCGAACGCCTGGGTCGGGGCCTCGCAGCGGCCGGCACCGCGCGCTCCCGCCGCCAGGTAGCCGCCCACGAACAGCAGCGCCCCGACCATGGCGGCCAGGGCCAGGGCCACGATCCAGGCGACCGGGGAGGCCCCGCGCGCGGCCGGCGGCGGGGTAGCGGCCGGCGACGGGGGCACGGAGGGCACCGGGGGGATCGGCTCCGCTGGTGGGTGAGGTTGAGCCGGCGCGGCCGGCTTGGGGCTCTCTTCGGTCATGGGGCGCCGCGAAGTCTAGCACCGGCCCCTTCGCAGGCCATTACGGCAGGATTACGATTTGGCTATCGGTTTCGCATGCCGCCGGCGCCGGGCTACGAGGCCGACGACAGGTTCGAGCGGACGCTGATCCAGCTCCCCACCGCGCCCACGCCCAGGCCCACCCCCAGCACGATGGCCGAAAGGGTGGCCAGGAACTGGGCGCTGACGGTGGTGGGCATCTGGAAGACGGTGACCATCACCGGCTGGATCGGATCCCACACGATCGCCACCAGCACGATGGTGACGACGGCCCCGATCAGCCCGCACAGGACCCCCTCCAGGATGAACGGCCAGCGGATGAAGGAGTCCGATGCCCCCACCAGCCGCATGATCTCGATCTCGTTGGCGCGCGAGTAGACCGCGATCCGGATGGTGTTCACGATCATGAACAGCACGGTCAGGCCCACCAGCGCCAGGGCGACGATGCCGACCGTGCGGATGACGCCGATGATGCCCAGCAGCTTCTCGTAGTCCGCCTGCTTGGTGGTGATGCGCTCGACCTCGTCCCGCTCCCCGAGCGCCGCGGCGACCCCGCCGGAGGCCTCCGGGTCGGTCAGGCTGATCTCGATGCTGGCGTACAGCTTGATGTCCGCGCCGCCCAGGTCCAGCTCCTCGCCGCGCTCGCGGTACGCCTCGCGCAGCCGGTCGAGCGCCATATCCGGGCTGACGTAGAGCACCGACTCCACGCCCGCGAGCCGCTCGATGTCCGCGGTCAGGGCCTGGATCTGCGCCCCGGTGAGCTCCTCGTGGTCCGGGGGGCCCACCAGCCGGGCGGTGACCGCCACCTTGCTCTCGATGAACTCCAGGCCGGAGTTCAGGCCGCCGATGACGATGAACAGCCCCGACAGGAGGACCAGCATCAGGATCACGGTGGCGGTGGCCGCCAGGCTCATCATCGCGTTGCGCCAGAACCCCTGCCAGGCCCGGACCACGGCGAAGGCAACGAAGCGGACGAAGCCCATTGACCTAGTACTCCCGCTCGTAGGCGGCGCCGGACTCGTCGCGGACCAGGGTCCCGTGCTCCAGGGCCAGCACCCGGCGGCGCATGGCGTTGACGATCTCCTGGTTGTGGGTCGCCATCAGCACGGTCGTCCCCAGCCCGTTGATCTGGATCAGGAGCTGGATGATCTCCCACGAGGTCACCGGGTCCAGGTTCCCGGTCGGCTCGTCCGCGATCAGCATGTCCGGGTCGTGGACCAGGGCCCGCGCGATCGCCACTCGCTGCTGCTCGCCGCCGGAGAGCTGGGTCGGCAGGTGCTCGTCGTGCTCGTGCAGGCCCACTAGGTTGAGCAGCATGGGGACCCGCCGCCGGATCTCGGCCCGCGCGGCGCCGGTCACCTCCAGGGCGAAGGCCACGTTCTCGAAGACGGTCTTGGCCGGCAGCAGCCGGAAGTCCTGGAATACGATCCCGATCCGCCGCCGCAGCTTCGGAACGTCCCCCCGCCGCAGCCGGGCCAGGTCGCGGCCGGAGACGACGACGCGCCCGCTGGTGGGCAGCTGCTCCCGGATGAGGAGCCGGATGAAGGTCGACTTCCCGGCGCCCGACGGGCCCACCAGGAAGACGAAGTCGCCGGCCGGGATGTTGACGTTGACGTCGGCCAGGGCGACCTTGCCGTTGGGGTAGGTCATCCCCACGTCGACCATGCTGATGACCGGCTGGGCGGTGGTCTCCGCGGCCAGCATCGGTCGTTCGATGGCGCCGATCATGCCGGCGCCGCCTCGCCGATCCGGGAGCGCAGGTAGCCCTCCATGAAGGCATCCAGGTCGCCGTCCAGGACGGCGGCCGGGTTGGAGGTCTCGACGCCGGTGCGCAGGTCCTTGACCATGGTGTAGGGCTGCAGGACGTAGCTGCGGATCTGGTTGCCCCAGCCGGCCTCCACGTGCTGCCCGCGCAGGCGGGCCATCTCCGCCTCGCGCTCCTCCTCCGCCCGCTCCACCAGCTTGGCGCGCAGGACGGCCAGGGCGCGCTCCTTGTTCTGGGCCTGACTGCGCTCGTTCTGGCAGGTCACCACGATCCCGGTTGGCAGGTGCGTGATCCTGACGGCCGAATCGGTCTTGTTGACGTGCTGGCCGCCGGCGCCGCTGGCCCGATAGGTGTCCACCCGCAGCTCATCGTCGCGGATCTCGACCGCCGCCGCCGCGTCCACCTCCGGCATGACCTCCACCAGTGCAAAGCTGGTGTGGCGCCGCTTCTGCGAGTCGAAGGGGCTGATCCGCACCAGGCGGTGCACGCCGCGCTCGCTCTTCAGCCGCCCGTACGCCCATCGCCCCTCCACCCCGAAGGTCACGCTCTTGAGGCCGGCCTCCTCGCCCTCGGTCTGGTCCAGGATCTCGGTCTTGAAGCGGTTGCGCTCCGCCCAGCGCAGGTACATGCGCAGCAGCATCTCCGCCCAGTCCTGGCCCTCGGTCCCGCCCGCCCCGGCATGGACCGATACGATCGCCGGCCGCTCGTCGTACGGGTCGGACATGAGGAGGCGCCCCTCCATCCGGCTCCAGTCCGCGGTGAGCGCCTCCAGGTCGCGCTGGAGGTCGGCCTGCAGGCCGTCTCCCTCCACCGCATCGGTCTCGGCCAGCTCCGCGATCTCGGCCAGCGCATTCGCGCGAGCCTCGAGATCGCGCCAGGCGCCGATCTCCTCGCGCAGCTCATCGGCGCGGCGGAGCAGGGCCTGGGCCGCAGCGGGATCGTTCCAGAGGTCCGGGTCGGCGGAGCGGGAGGTCAGGTCCGCGAGCTCCGACTCCTTGGCGGGCAAGTCAAAGGCGCACCGCCGTGTCGGCCACAAGGCGCGCCAGCCGCAGCGCCTCGTCCTTAATTGCGTCCAACGGCCACCACCATGGGGAGCTCCACCTCGCCCAGGCGCACGTTCTTGCTGCGCACCTTGGCCGGGTTCACGCACGGGCAGTACGACTGGCGCGGGCACGAGCCGCAGTTGCCGTCGCAGTCCAGGGTCAGGGCGTAGCTGCAGCGCATGCAGTCGCGTTCGCACATGATCAGGTCTTCGTAGGGTTGGGAGGGGTCTCTGAAGCGGGTGACCAGGGGGAGGTCTGCTGCCGGTGGGGTGGAGGTGGTGGGGACGGTGTCCGCGCCTCGGCTGGGGCCGGTCAGCTGCTTCACGAAGGCCTCCATCTGTGTCGATCCCGAGGTCACCGTGCCGCGGGATCTCTTTCCGGTCATCCTAGCGGCTCGCCCCTCGTTCGCCAACCCCGGGGAGATGGCCATTTCGGCCCATCGTCACCCGTGTCAGGTGCTGAGGCCGGCCCAGGGCGCCTCCGCGTGGCGGGCCGCCAGCTCGGCGAAGCTGGCCAGCGCCCGCGGCCAGGTGCCGGCGGCGTCGACCTGCTCGCGGTAGGCGGCTCCTCGGTCGCCGTGGCGGTCCCACCCGTCGTGGCTGACGGAGACCCGCGTCCGGCCGGCCGGCGCCGGGTCGAAGCGGACCTCCACCTCGCTCGCCTGGGAGGGGCTGGGGGTTGGGGTCCGGTCCGGACCGATCTGCCAGCTGAACGCCAGGCGGCTCGGCGGCTGCCAGACCGAGATGCGGCCCCAGTCCAGGCGCATCCCGAACGCACCGATCTCGTGCAGGAAGCCACCGGCCCGCGGCTCCATCGCCATCCGCTCCAGGGAGTCGCCCGACCACGAGTACTCGCGCGGCCACCAGGCGTCGATCCCGGCGGTGAAGGCGGTGAAGGCCTCGGCCGGCGGGGCGTCGACCACCACGGCGTGGCGGATCGGCCTGGTCCGGGCCGGGTCGGCGGTCAGGCCCCGTGACAACGCTTGAACTTCTTGCCGGAGCCGCACCAGCACGGGTCGTTGCGGCCGATCTTGGGTCCAGCCTTCACCGGCTGCCGCGCGCCCGGCCCGGATCCGTTGCCCCCGAAGGTGGCCGAGGCGGCCGCCGCGACCGCGCCGCTGGCCACGTCCACCCGGCCCTCGGTCACGCGACGCTGCTGCTGCGGGACGGGCTCGCGGGTGACCGTCACCCGGAAGATGTTGTGGGTGACGTCGTGGCGGATGGTGGCCTTGAGCTCGTCGAACATCCGGTAGGCCTCGACCTTGAACTCGTTCAGCGGGTCCCGCTGCGAGTAGGCGCGCAGCCCGATGCCGCGCCGCATGTCGTCCACGGCGGTGAGGTGCTCCACCCACAGGGAGTCGATGACCCGCAGCAGGACCAGGCGCTCCAGGACCTTGATGCCGTCGTCGCCGGTCTCGGTCCGCTTGCGCTCGTACGCATCGGCGACGGCCTCGACCATCGCCTCCGCCAGGGCGTTCGCATCGGTCAGGTCGTCGATCGCAGCCAGGGAGCCTGGCTCCAGGCTGGGGACCATGGCCACCAGCCGCGCCTTCAGCGCCTCGCGGTTCCAATCCTCCGCCGCCGCGGCGGTCTGCTCCAGGACCAGGCCGCGGACCTCCTCGTCCAGCATGGCGTGGATGGTGGGCGCCAGGTCCCGGGCCCGCAGGATCCGCTCCCGCTCGTGGTAGATCGTCTCGCGCTGGCGGTTGATGACGTCGTCGTACTGGACCACGTGCTTGCGGGCGTCGAAGTTGTAGCCCTCCACCCGCGTCTGCGCGCCCTCGATCGTCTTGCTGACCATCCCCGACTCCAGGGCGGTCTCGTCGTCGAAGCCCAGCCGGCCCATGATCGAGCTGACCCGATCGTTGGCGAAGCGCCGCATCAGGTCGTCCTCGAGGGACAGGTAGAAGCGGCTGCTGCCGGGGTCGCCCTGGCGGCCGGCGCGGCCACGCAGCTGGTTGTCGATCCGCCGCGCGTCGTGGCGCTCGGTGCCGACGATGTGCAGGCCACCGGCCGCGATGACCCGATCCCGGTCCTCGGCGCAGACCTGGTCGGCTTCGGCCAGTGCGGCCGCGTACAGCTCCGGCGAGGCCTCCAGGACGTTGCTGCCCTTCTTGTGCAGCAGCTCCGCGGCCAGCATCTCCGGGTTGCCGCCCAGCAGGATGTCGGTCCCGCGGCCGGCCATGTTGGTGGCGATCGTCACGGCCTCGGAGCGGCCCGCCTGGGCCACGATCTCCGCCTCCTTCTCGTGGAACTTGGCGTTCAGCACGCTGTGCTTGATGCCGCGCCGCTTGAGCATCTCGCCGAGCATCTCGCTGACCTCGACGCTGATGGTGCCGACCAGCACGGGGCGTCCGCGCTCGTGCTCCTCCACGATCTCGTCGATGACCGCGTTCCACTTCCCCTTCTGGTTGCGGAAGACCAGGTCGGCGAAGTCGTCGCGGACCATGGGCCGGTTGGTCGGGACGACCATCACCTCCAGGCCGTAGATCTTGGCGAACTCCTCCGCCTCCGTCTCGGCGGTGCCGGTCATGCCCGCCAGCTTGTCGTACATGCGGAAGTAGTTCTGGAAGGTGACGGTGGCCAGCGTGCGCGACTCGTTCTGGATCTTCACCCCCTCCTTGGCCTCCACCGCCTGGTGCAGCCCCTCGCTCCAGCGGCGGCCGGGCATCAGCCGCCCGGTGAACTCGTCGACGATCACGACATCGCCGTCCTTGACGACGTAGTCGCGGTCGCGCTTGTAGAGCGCCTCCGCCTTGAGGGCCTGGTCCAGGTGGCGGGCCAGGCTGAAGTCGTTGCCGAACAGGTTGTCGACCCCCAGCCAGCGCTCCATCTTCTCGGTCCCGGCCTCGGTGATGGCCACCTGGCGGAACTTCTCGTCGATGATGTAGTCCTCCTCGGCCTTCAGCCGCGGGACCAGCCGGGCGAACTGCAGGTACTTGTCGGCGGACTCCTCCGCCTGGCCGGAGATGATCAGCGGGGTGCGCGCCTCGTCGATCAGGATGTTGTCCACCTCGTCCACGATCGCGAAGAAGTGCCCGCGCTGCACCCGCTGCGCCAGGTCAACGACCAGGTTGTCGCGCAGGTAGTCGAAGCCGAACTCGTTGTTGGTGCCGTAGGCCACGTCCGCCCGATACGCGTCGCCGCGCGGGACCGGCCGCAGGTTGCGCAGGCGCTCATCGGTCTGGGGGAAGTCCGGGTCGAAGACGAAGGCGGCGTCATGCTGGATGCTGCCGACGCTCATCCCCAGCTGCCAGAAGACCTGGCCGATCCACTGCGCGTCGCGCTTGGCCAGGTAGTCGTTGACGGTCACCACGTGCACGCCCCGGCCGGTCAGCCCGTTCAGGTAGGCGGCCAGCGGCGCCACGAAGGTCTTGCCCTCGCCCGTCTTCATCTCGGCGATGGAGCCGCGATGCAGGACCATGCCGCCGACGAGCTGGACGTCGTAGTGGCGCTTGCCCAGCGCCCGTCGCATCGCCTCGCGCACCGCCGCGAAGGCCTCGGGCAGGATCTCGTCCAGCGCCTCGTCGATCTGCTGCCGCTCGCGCTTGCGCTGCTCCTTGCGCTCCTCGCTGTGGCGCGCCGGATCGCCGCCGGCGAGCTCCGTCTCCTCCTCCTCGCCCGACGGCACGTCGCGCAGCTCGATGGGCGTCAGCAGCTCGCCCAGGCGCTCGCGCAGCCGGGCCCGGAACTCGTCGGTCTTGGCTCGCAGCTCGGCGTCGGAGAGGGCGGTGAACTCCGGCTCCAGCTCGTTCACGCCAGCCGCGATCGGCTCCAGCCTGCGGACCTCCCGGTCGTTTGAGTCCGTCAGGCGGGACAGGAACTTCATCATCGGATTGGCGAGTATAGACCGATGCCGCCATTGACCCCGGACGCCGCCTGGCCGATGCTGGCGCGACCGTGAGGACGGGTGACGGATCGGTCCGGGTGCCGCGCGACGCTCCCACGCTGCGGGTGGCGAGCCATCTCGCCCCGGGCGTGCTGCCCGCCTACGCCCTGGCCACCCGACGCCTGGGCGAGGCGCTTGGCCGGCCGGCCGAGCTGGTCGCCGCAGCCGATTACCGGCGCTGCGCGTCCGACGTCGACCACGTCTGCTTCGTCTGCAGCGTGCCCTACCTCCTGACCGCGGACTCGGGAGCGGTCAGGATGGAGGTCGTCGCGGCGCCGGTGCTGCGCGGATCCCGCTATGCCGGGCGGCCGGTCTACTACTCGGACGTCGTCGTGCGCGCCGACAGCCGGTACCGCGACCTGGCCGATCTGTCCGGGTCGCGCTGGGCGTTCAACGAGCCGTTCAGCCACTCGGGCTTCCTGGTCGTGCTCCACTGGCTGGCCAGCGTGGGCCACCCGGCGGCGTTCCTGGGCGAGTGGATCGAGGCCGGCTTCCATGACGACGCGCTGCGCATGGTCCTGGACGGGACTGCCGACTGGGCCGCGATCGACTCCCAGGTCCTGGGCATCTGGCTCCACCGCGCCCCGTCGCTCCGAGCGCGCCTGCGGGTGGTGGGCGCCCTGGGTCCGTCGACCATCCAGCCGGTCGTGGTCTCCGGCTGGGCCGCCGGGCACGTGGCGCGGTGCGCGACGTGCTGACCGGCCTGCACCAGCGCGAGGGGGACCGGGCGGTGCTCCGCTCGGCCGGCATCGATCGCTTCGTCCCGCTGGGCGACGGCGCGTACGACGACATCCGGGGCATGCTCACGACCGTCATCCGCTCGGGGCTGCTTCCTCCATGGTGGCGCGCGCGCTGGCGGGCGGAGGCCGGCCACCACGGGCCGTAGCCGCCCGAGCGGCGGCCTCAGGCGC
>JBOGSY010000061.1:0-9264 GCA_050691915.1 Candidatus Limnocylindria bacterium
GGCCCGAGAATCCCGGTCGGATTCCGGGCCCGCTTGCGCCCCGCTTGGCCGTTGGATCCGCGGGGCGAGAACCAGAGCGGCGCAACGGGTCAGCGTCCCCTCGGGTTTCACCGGGCGAGTCCAACGGCCCGGCAGGCTGCCGATTCGGGCGCGAATTCCCATGGCCCGAGAATCCCGGTCGGATTGCGGGCCGGCCAGCGCCCGGCTTGGCCGTTGGATCCGCGGGGCGAGAACCAGAGCGGCGCCCCGTGGGAGCGCGCCGGGAGATGCCGACGGGGATACCATCAGGCCGTGTCCGAGCTGACCGACGTCCTCGACGCGATCGAGGAGCATCACGCCCGCGGCGGGCAGATGGCGCTGGCCACCGTGGTCGCCACCCGCGGTTCGACCTACCGTCGTGCGGGCGCGCGGCTGCTGGTGCCCGCCACCGGCGATCCGATCGGCAATATCAGCGGAGGCTGCCTGGAGGGCGACGTGGCCCGCATCGGGCGCCAGGTCCTGCGCGATGGTGAGCCGCGCACCGTCGAGTTCGACATGACCGCCGACGACGACGCGGTGTGGGGCTACGGCCTGGGCTGCAATGGCGCGATCGAGGTCTTCGTGGAGCCGACCAGCGGCGCGGTCGAGAGCGCGGCAGCCCTGCGAGCGGCGCTTGGCGGCGAGGCGACGGTGCTGGCCACCGTCATCTCCGGCGACCGGGCGGGAACGCGCTGGTCAGGGACTGATGGCGCCGATGGCGCCAATGGCGCCGAAGGGACCGATAGCGCCGCTGCCGCGGCGCTGCGCGACGGCACCCCGCGCGTGGTCGAGGTGGCCGGGGAGCGCGTCTTCTACGAGCCGATGCTGCCGCCGCTGCGCCTGGTGGTCTGCTCCGCCGGCCACGACGCCGTCCCGCTCGTGCGCCAGGCGGCGGAGCTGGGCTGGCGGGTGACCGTCGCCGACGTGCGGCGCGCCCTCCTGACCCACGACCGTTTTGCGGGTGCGACCGACTTCGTCGCTGCGGACCCGGATGCCGCCATGGGAGCCATCGGTCCGGACGACCGGACGGCCGTGGTGCTGATGAGCCACAACTACCTGCGCGACATCGCCTACTTGCGCTCGTTCCTGGACGCGCCGCTGGCCTACCTGGGCGTGCTCGGGCCGCGCGGCCGGACGGAGCAGATGCTGGCCGAGCTCGGTCGCGCCGCAGCGATCGAGCGGCTGCATGCGCCGGCCGGCCTGGACATCGGGGCGGAGGGTCCGGAGGAGGTGGCGCGGGCGATCGTGGCAGAGATCCTGGCCGTCACCCGCGGCCGGCACGGCGGACCGCTGCGGGAGCGTGGCGGACCCATCCACGGCGACTGACGCCCCACCGACCGGGCTCAGGTTGCGGCGGGCAGCCCCAGCGCGGCATCCAGGTGAGCGACGAGCCAGCGCGCACCGATCCGCTCGAAAATCAAGCGGGCTTCGTCGGCTGCGGCACGAACCTCGGGCCGCTCCCCACCCACCAGGCGCACGAAGTCGAGCTGGCTCATGGCCAGCTCGAACCACGCCCCCAGGTCACGCCATTCGCGCACGACCTCGTGGTAGGACGCGGCGGCCTCGTCCATCTCGCCGCGCAACGCCTTGACGCCGGCATCAAAGGTATGGACGTAGGCGTGAACCACCCGGCCGTGGATCCCAGCCGCCACCAGCGCATCGAGCGCCTGCTGGGCGCGGGGGACGTCGCCAGCCCAGAGAGCGGCTCGGGCCGCCACCGGAAGGTCCGCGGCCGTGTTGGCCGCCGAGATGACGGCGCTGCGCATGGCCGATTCGAACGCCTCCGGGTACCGCCCTTCCACGAGGGCGATCCAGCCTCGCGTCGCCTCGAGCTGGCCGGTCAGGACCGGTTCATCGGTCGTCTGTGCGAACGCCTCGCTCTCCTCCAGCGCGTCCGCGTGCGGGCGCCCGGCCAGGACGTCCAGGATGATGGAGATGGTGCTCAGGACGTAGCGGTCGGTCGGGGCGAGATCGAGCGCCAGCAGCTCCGCCATGGTCTCGGATGCGGCGGCCCAATCGCCGGTCAGGAGCGCGTTGCTCGCCGCGTTGGCACCCAGGGTCGCCAGCATGTTGATGTGGCCGGTCCGCTTCGCCTCGGCGATCCCGGCGGACGCCAGCTCCCATCCCGCTCGTGAATCCTCGGTGCTGAGGGCGCTGCTGAGGTTGATCCGTGCCCGGATGGCGGCGTAGGTCATGTCGTAATCGACGCCGAGCTGCAGGGCGCCGCGCAGGCCCGCGATCCCCTCTCGCAGGCGCCCCCCGAACGTCAATGCCGTGGCGCGGGTGTTGAGCAGGTCGGCGATCTCCGAGATCATGTCCAGCCGCTCGGCAATCGGGAGGGCCCGATCCGCCCACTCCACGGCCGGGGCGAAGTCGTTATGGAGCATGTGGGCCCGAGCCAGGGCGGTCCACAGCAGGACGCGGCTCTCGTCGTCGACGGCACCGAACCGGTCAAGGACCGCGCCGATCTCGGTGGTGGCCAGCGCGGGACGTCCGGCCGATGCCAGCAGCTGGCCAAGGCTGGCGAATGCCCGTGCCTCGGCGGACAGGTCGCCAGCCGGGCGTGCGGCATCCACGGCCCGTCGCAGGAATGCCTCGGCCACCTCGTAGCGGCCCGCCAGGCCAGCCGCGGTGCCGGCCCGCAGCAGGATGCGCGATTGCTCTGCCGGCTGCCCGGTGACCTCGAGCGCCAGCTCCAGGAAGCGGACCGCCTGGTCGTGTGAGCCCAGCGCCATGGCGCGCATCGCGGCGCGCTGCAGGAGCTCGGCGGCGTGGGTGCGGATCGGGCCAGCGTCGGGATCCTCCGGGGCGCTGCGGTACGCGTCCAGGTAGTGCATGGCGGTCGCGTCCACGATCTCATCGTCGCTGAGCGACTCGAAATACTGGCCCGCGGCAAGATGGACCATCTTGCGGTCGCGGCGGGCCAGGGTGTTGTAGGCGACATCGCGCACCAGGGCCTGGACGAACCCGTATTGGCCGTGCTCCGGCGAGCGGGTGTCCATCTCCAGCGTGAGCAGCTCCCGCCGCACGAGCTCGCGCAGTCGGCCCTCCAGGTCGTCGTCCCGGCCGGCGATGGCGGCCAGGGCACCGATGGCGAACGTCTGGCCCAGGACCGAGGCCTGCTGGAGCAGCATCCGGTCGGCTCCGTCGACGGCGTCGAGGCGAGCGGCGATCAGCGCGTGCAGCGTCGCCGGCACGGCCAGGCTGGTGAGGTCGCCCACCGGCCGGAAGGTGCCGTCCACCGCCTCCAGGCGGCCGTCCTGGAGCAGCATCCGCACCGTCTCGATGGCGTACAGGGGAATCCCCTCGGCCCGGGCCGTGATCTGGTCGGCGACCCCCGGCGGCAGCCCGGGCACCAGGCTGCGCAGAATCTCGCGAATGACGTCGTCCGGAAGCGGCTCCAGGGCGATGCTGGTGAAGCTGCGCTGCCGCGCGCCCCAGCTCGGCCGGCGGTCGAGCAGCTCCGGCCGGGCCATGGTCACGACCAGCAGCGATGTGCCCCGGCTCCACTCCAGGATGTGCTCGATGAAGTCGAGCTGGCCCGGATCGGCCCAGTGCAGGTCCTCGAAGACGAGCACCGCAGTCTGATCCCCGGCCACGCGCTCGAAGAACGTCCTCCACGCGGCGAACAGCTCGTCGCGTCCGCCGGTGTCCGACTCGGCCACGCCCAGCAGCTGCTCGAGCTTCGGCTGCATCCAGCGGCGCTCCGCCTCGTCGTGCAGGATCGTCTCGAGGTACCCGGTCAGCTTGATCTTGGTGGTCGTGTTGTCGTCCAGCTCCAGCAGGCCGACCCGGCTGCGGACCATCTCGCCCAGCGCCCAGAAGGAGATGCCCTCGCCGTAGGCCGGTGAGCGGCCCTGATGCCACAGCACTCGCTGCTTGATGCCGTCGATGTAGTTCTCGAACTCCTTGACCAGGCGTCCCTTCCCGATTCCCGCCTGGCCGATCACCGAGACGAGGCGCGGCCGGCGCTCACCGGAGGTCGCGTGGAAGAGGTCTTTCAGCAGCCGATGCTCGGGGTCGCGCCCGAGGAAGGGCGCCTCCAGCGCCTCGACCCGCCCCGCGCCACCGCGCTGCGCAACGACCCGGAGGGCCCGATAGGCGGGCACCGGGCTGGCCTTCCCCTTGAGCTCCTGGTCGTCCACCGGCTCGAACGCGATGGCGCGCGATGCGCTGCGGAACGTCTCCTCGCCCACCAGCACGGTCCCGGGCGGCGCCGCCGACTGCAGGCGCGACGCGGTGTTGACCAGGTCGCCGGCCACCATGCCCTGGTTGGTGGCGCCCAGGGTGACCGCCGCCTCCCCGGTCAGCACGCCGGCCCGCGCCTGGAGCGCCCGCTCCTCGGTCCCCATCCGGGAGACCGCGTCCAGCAGGTCGAGCGCGGCGCGGACCGCACGCTCGGCGTCGTCCTCGTGCGAGACGGGCGTGCCCCAGACGGCCATCACCGCATCACCGATGAACTTCTCGACCGTCCCGCCGTAGCGGACCACGATCTCCTGGGCCACCTCGAAGTAGCGCGTCAGCTGCTCGCGGACCGCCTCCGCGTCGCGCCCCTCGGCCAGGGTGGTGAAGCCGACCAGGTCGGCGAAGAGAACCGATACCAGCCGGCGCTCGGCAACCGGACCGCCGCCGTTCGCTTCGGGTCCCGGCTCCGCGACCGCTTCAGCCGCCAGGGGGATCGCCGCCGGCCGGAGGGCGGTGCCGCACTCGGCGCAGAACCTGGGGCTGCCCTCGTACGGCGTGGCGCACGACGGGCAAGTGCGCGCCAGCGATTCGCCACATTCGTGGCAGAACTTCTGATTCGGCTGGGTCTCGGCGCCGCAGCCCGGGCAGGCCATACGTGCCCCCGTACGTTGGTGTGGCCGAAGGCTACTCCACGGGGCCGCTCCGGCGCCAGCCCGGATGCAGTCCGGCGGCGGTCAGCCGCCGATGTAGCTCATCTCCACCTTGGGCAGCGCCAGCGTTTCCGCGGAGCGAATCTCCGAGTAACGGTCGTCGCGGGCGCTCCAGATGCGGCGCAGCTCCGCCTCCAGCTCGGTGTCTGTCGCGGCGCCGCGCACCAGAGCCCGCAGGTCGTGGCCGCTGGTCGCGAACAGGCAGGTATAGAGCTGTCCGTCGGCGGAGAGGCGGGCCCGGGAGCACTCGCCGCAGAAGGGGCGCGAGACCGAGGCGATCACGCCGATCTCGCCCGAGCCGTCGAGGTAGCGGTAGCGCTCCGCCACCTCGCCGGGGTGCGTGGGCGGCATCGGTTCCAGGGGGAATTCGGTCGAGATCGTGCGCAGGATCTCGTCCGCGGTGACCACGTCGTCCAGGCGCCAGCCGTTCGAGTGGCCGACGTCCATGTACTCGATGAAGCGCAGTATCCGGCCTGCCCCCCGAAAGCGGCGCGCCATGGGCAGCACGGCGTGCTCGTTCCAGCCGCGCTTCACCACCATGTTCAGCTTGACCGGCCCCAGCCCAGCCTCCTCCGCGGCCCGGATGCCCGCTATGACCGAGGCCACCGGCACGCGCGCGTCGTTCATGCGGGCGAAGGTCTCGTCGTCATCCGCGTCCAGGCTGACCGTGACCCGGTCCAGGCCGGCAGCCGCTAGCGGCGCCGCGTGCTGCGGCAGGAGGACGCCGTTGGTGGTGAGGGTCAGTTCGCGTACGCCCGGGATGGCGGCCAGCATGGCCACCAGGTTGGGCAGCTCGCGGCGGACCAGCGGCTCGCCACCGGTCAGGCGCACCTTCTCGACCCCCAGCCGGGTGAAGACCGCCACCAGGCGCGCGATCTCCTCGAAGGTGAGCAGCTCGGCGCGCGGCAGGAAGGCGTGGTCCGGCCCGAAGACCGTGCGCGGCATGCAGTACACGCAGCGGAAGTTGCAGCGGTCGGTGACGCTGATCCGCAGGTCGCGCAGTGGCCGGCCCAGGGTGTCGCGCGGGAGGATGGGAAGCTCGGCGGTCACGTGCCGGATCGTGACAGGTACGCGGCCGGCTGCCAAATGGCCGCGCGCCAGGCATCGTCGCGATTCGGTCAGCCGGTGGCGGTATCGGCCACGAAACGCCCGCCACCGCACGCTTCTCCGCGGAATCGCCAGCTGGTGACCGATGACGACCACGGAGGGGCCCGCATCGGCCTCCAGCACCCGGCTTCGTGGTCGTTAGCACCAGCAGGTGACCGGGTACGCGTGGATCGCGCCCGCGCCCCCTGCGAGGCTCCTGCGCCTCCGGCCCCTCCCGGCACGCGAGCGGGCATGTCAGGATTGGCGCCGATGACCGACCAGGCAGCGCTGATCGCATCCCTGCGGGAGGCGGTGTCCGACGCGCACGTCCTGACCGATGCCGACCTGCGGGCCGGCTACCAGTCCGACTGGACCGGGCGCTGGCGCGGCGAGGCGCTGGCGGTGGTGCGTCCGTCCAGCACGGAGCAGGTTGCCGCCGTCCTGGTGGCCTGCGCCTCGGCCGGAGCGGCTGTCATTCCACAGGGCGGCAACACCGGCCTGGTCGGCGGCTCGGTGCCGCGTCGCGCGGCAGACCGCCCGCAGGTCGTCCTCTCCCTCACCCGCCTGCGCGACCTCGAGGAGGTGGACGCAGCCGCCGGGGAGGTGACGGCCGGGGTCGGAGTGACGCTGGCCGCGCTCCAGGCTCACGCCCATGCCGCCGGCTACGCGTTCGGGGTCGACCTGGGGGCCCGCGACAGCGCCACGCTGGGAGGCATGATCGCCACCAA
This sequence comes from Candidatus Limnocylindria bacterium, assembly GCA_050691915.1. Classification (GTDB taxonomy): domain Bacteria; phylum Chloroflexota; class Limnocylindria; order QHBO01; family QHBO01; genus JBOGSY01. The sequence continues at coordinate 6,728 of JBOGSY010000061.1, forward strand.
CGCGGGCGGCATCCAGGTCATCCGCCATGGACCGATGCGCCGGCAGCTGGTCGGGATCGAGGCCGTCCTGGCGGACGGCACCGTCCTGCGCCGGCTGCCCGGACTGGTCAAGGACAACACCGGCTACCACCTCCCCTCCCTGCTCGCCGGCAGCGAGGGGACCCTGGCGGTGGTGACCCGCGCCCGGCTGAGCCTGGTGCCGCTCCTGCCGCGCCGGGCGGTGGCGCTGCTGGCGGTGGATGGTGCCGCGGAGGCGGCCGACCTGGCCGGCGAGCTGCGGCGGCGGCTGCCCAGCCTGCTCGCCGCCGAGCTCTTCTTCGACGCCGGCATGGAGCTGGTGCTGCGCCACGCCGGCGGGGCCCGGCCGTTCGCCGCGGCACATGCCGCCTACCTGCTGGTCGAGGTCGACGGCGCGACCGATCCGACCGATGAGCTGGCGAGCGCGGTGGAGGCCGGAGGGTCGCTGGTGCGCGACGCCGTGATCAGCACCGACGAGGCCCAGCGGGAGCGCATCTGGCGCCTGCGGGAGCGCCACACCGAGGCGGTGAACGCGGAAGGAATCCCGCACAAGCTGGACGTGGCGGTCCCAGTTGGCCACCTGGCCGCCTATGTCGAGCGGGTGCGCGAGGCGATCGCCCGCGTCGCGCCGGAGGCGCGGGTCTTCCTGTACGGCCACATCGGCGACGGGAACCTGCACGTGAACGTCATCGGCCCGCCACCCGAGGACGAGTCGGTCGACGCCGCGGTCCTGGAGCTGGCGATCGCGATGGGCGGCACGGTGAGCGCGGAGCACGGCATCGGCGTGGCCAAGACGCGCTGGCTGGAGGCTGACCGCGGGGCCGCCGACGTGGCGGCCATGCGGGCCATCAAGCGGGCGCTCGACCCGGGCAACGTCCTGAACCCGGGGGTCCTCCTGGACCGCTAGGGCAGCAGGATCAGCTTCAGCCCGGCGACCAGGAGCACCAGGGCCAGGGCGCGCCGGACCCACGGGGCCGGCAGGCGCCGGCTGCCCAGCTCGGAGCCGATCGCCCCGCCGACAGCCACCGCCACCAGCCACAGCGGGAGCGCCGCCGGGATGCTGCCCACCGCGCCCAGGTTGCCCGCCAGGCCCGCGATCGAGTTGGCCAGGATGAAGATGGCAGAGGTGCCGGCCGCGAACCGCGTTCCGGCCCATCCGGCGGCGATCATGAGCGGCGTCAGGAAGATCCCGCCACCGGTCCCGGTCAGCCCGGCCAGCAGGCCGATGGCGAGGCCGCTGGCCACGGCGCCGGCCAGCGGGGCGCGGGGCGCCGACTCCTCGCTCCGGCTGCCGGCGGTCACCCCGAACCGGACCGCTGCGAAGAGGAGCACGGCCCCGACCAGCGGCCGGTAGGCCTCGCCGGGCAGCGTGATCGCACCGCCCAGGAAGGCGGCAGGCACGGAGCCGACCAGGAAGGGCAGGGCCGACATCGGCCTCACGAAGCCCGCGCGCGCGAACCGGGCGGTGACGATGCTGGCCACCAGGATGTTGAGCACCAGGGCGGTCGGCTTCATGACCTCCGGCGCCACGCCCACCAACCCCATGGCCGCCAGGTAGGCCGACGCGCCGGCGTGGCCCACCATCCCGTACAGCACCGCGGCCAGCAGGAAGAGGAGGGTCAGGATCAGGGTCTGCTCCACCGGCGCATGGTAGGGGCGCCGGGTGAGCGCCGGCGCGAGGAGCGGGACCTCGCTAGGCTTGGTCCGCCATGTTCGAGACCGATGCCGAGCTGGCCGAGCTCCAGGCCATGCTCGACCACCACCTGGCCGGAGCCAACCCGCATATGCGGGCGATCGTCACCCCCGAGCGGCGGCTGAACGCGCGGCAGGTGGTGCGCTACCTGACCGGCGTCAGGCACGTCGCGCTGGCGACCGTCACGGCCAAGGGGGAGCCGCGGGTCTCGCCCCTGGACTCGCTCTTCATCCACGGCCGTTTCACCCTGTCGACCGGCGGCCGGGCCACCAAGCTGAAGCACCTGCACCGCAACCCGTCCTGCAGCGCCGTCCACCTGGACGGGGACCGGGTGGCGGTGGCGGTCAACGGCAGCGTGGAGTGGATCGCGCGTGAGCATCCCGACCACGACCAGGTCCACGGCGCGTGGAGCGCCCAGTACGGGTCAGATCCCTACAGCTGGGGCGACGAGATCGTCTTCTTCCGCATAGCGCCGCAAAGCATGTGGGCCTACGCCTTCCACCCCGAGGAGTTCCCGGAGTAGGCCTCAGCCGAGCTCCCGGTGGGCCTCGCTGAAGGCGGTGCCCAGGACCCGGGCCACGGTCGGAAAGGCGTGGATCGTGTCGGCCAGGACGGCGAGCGGCGTGCGCAGCTTGACGGCCAGCACCGCCTCGTGGATCACCTCGCTGACCGCCGGGCCGGCCATGAACGCTCCCACCAGCGTGCGCTGCCCGCGGTCGACCACGATCGTCACGTGGCCGCGACTCTCGCTGGTGTAGCCCTTGGCCGTGGTTGCCAGGTCCTGGGTGTACTCCGCGGCATCGATCCCGCGCTCGCGGGCCTGCTC
>JBOGSY010000062.1:0-9167 GCA_050691915.1 Candidatus Limnocylindria bacterium
GCGCAGCGTAGCGCGCGACGCGCGGCCGCGGGTCGGGGTTCCCGCCCGTCAGGCGGTGGCGGGCTCGCTGCCGGCAGCCGGCGCGCCGGGCGAGATCGGTCCCTCGTACAGGCCCAGCCGGGCGACCGCGCGCTGCATCCAGCGCGGCGCCCACCAGTTGACCCGGCCCATGACCCGCATGAAGGCGGGGACCAGGATGCCGCGCACGATGGTGGCGTCGATCAGGACCGCCAGCGCCTGGGTGATGCCGAGGGCCTTGATGAAGACGATGCTCGACAGCCCGAAGGCCGCGAACACGGCGACCATGATCAGGGCGGCGCCGGTGATGATCCCGCCGGTCAGGCCGATGCCCTCCGCCACGGCACGGGTGTTGTCGCCGTGGACCAGGTACCGCTCCCTGATGCGGGATAGGAGCAGGACCTCGTAGTCCATCGACAGGCCGAACAGGATGGCGAACATGATCAGCGGCAGCCACGCGCCCAGCGCGCCGGATGACTCGAAGCCGAGCACCTCGGATAGGTTCCCCATCTGGAAGATCCAGACCAGGGCCCCGAACGAGGCGCTGATGCTGATCAGGCTCATCAGCACGGCCTTCAGCGGCAGGAGGACCGAGCCGAAGGTCAGGAACAGCACGCCGCCGGTCACGACCACCACGATCAGGATCGCCACCGGCACCGAGGCGAGGAAGCTCTCCATGAAGTCGGCGGAGCGCGACGGCAGCCCGGCGGTCAGGACCGCGGCGCCGTCGGGGGCCGGCAGGGCCCGGATCTCCTCAACCAGGGCGCGACCCTCGTCCGAGTCCGGCAGGAGCGTGCTGAAGACCCGCACCTTGGCGGTGTCGGACGCCGCCCACTCCGCCAGCCACGGCTCCAGGGCGGCCTGCACCTCCGCCGGCCGCTCCGCGGGCGGCGTGGCCAGCAGCTGGCGGTACGGCGCCGCCTGCATGCCGGGCGGCGGGTCGAGCACCGACTCGACGTCGGTCACCGCGGGCATGGCGTCGACCGCCTGGACATAGCCGGCCAGGGCGGCCTGCCGCTCGGCTGAGATCCCCGCGCCCAGGTCCCGGTCGGGCCAGGTGACGGCCGCGGTGATGGGATCGCTCTCGCCGCCCGGGAACTCCTCGATGATCAGCTCGAAGGCCAGACGTGCGGGCGTGGGCGGCAGGTCCTCCAGGTTCTGGCCGGTCGACAGCTGGATGCCGGTGAACGGCGCGCCCAGGACCAGCAGCAGCACAAGGACCGGGCCGGCGATCAGCAGGGGACGGCGCATGACGCGCGCCGCCACCCAGGCCCAGGCGCCGTGGCCCTGGCGCCTGTCCGCCGCGCCGGGATCGTCTTCGATCAGGCGCAGCGCGCGTGGCAGCGGGACCCGCAGCCGGTTCACGCGCGGCCCCAGCAGGCCCAGGATGGCGGGCAGCACGGTCAGGCCGAAGGCCAGGGTCGAGACCACGGTCACGATCCCACCGATGCCCATGGAGCGCAGCGCCGCCGCGTCGAAGACGATCAGCGACGAGAGGCCAATGGCCACGGCGGCACCGGAGACGGCGACCGCCTTGCCCACGCTGCCCATCATGCGCTCGAGCGCGATCTCGACAGAGTGGTGGCGCAGCTCCTCCCGGAAGCGGCTGACCATGAACAGGGAGTAGTCGATCGCCAGCGCCAGCCCGATCATGGTGGCCACGTTGGTGACGAAGATGCTCATCTCGGTCACCCGGGCCAGCAGGCCGATCACGGCGAAGGTGCTGGGCATGCTGAGCGCGGCGATCAGGAGTGGCAGGCCGGCGGCGACCAGCGTGCCGAAGACCGCCAGCAGGATGAGGAGCGCAATCGGAAGACTGATCATCTCGGCCTGCAGCAGGTCCTGCTCGATCCGCTGGTTGAACTCGTGGTAGATCTGCGGAACGCCGGTCACGTACGTATCCACGCCCGGCGGCCGCTCGATGCCCTCGGCCAGGCGCGCGGCATCGTCCACCGCCGACTCGACGTCCTGGTTGAGGTAGACGACGGCCATGGTCAGGTCGCCGCCATCGCTCAGCTGCATCTCCGAGCGGGTCTCCGCCCAGGTCAGGATCCGGTCGACGCTGGGGTCGTCCGCGATCGGCTCCAGGCTGTCGCGGACCAGCTCCTGGAAGGCCGGGGTCGTGGCGTCCCCGTCAGGCGCGCGGTAGACGACCAGCATGGTGCTCGCCTGCTCGCCGAACCGGTCGGCCAGCAGCCGGGCGGCGGCCTGCTCCTCGGAGCCCTCGATCACCCATCCGCCCTGGATCAGCCCTCCGCCGCCGGCGGCGGCGGACCAGGCGTTCAGGCCGATGACCAGCGCCAGGCCGGCAAGCGGCAGCCAGCGGCGGAAGCGGTAGTCGAACCGGCCCAGCGCGGCGAACGCGCCCGCCGGGTGCCGTTCCCGCAGCGGTCCGGCGTGGCCGCCCCCCTGCGTGGGGCCAGGATCCGGAAGCGCCGCGGCCGGCGCCTCGTCCCCCACGTCGACCCGCCGCCGGCTGAACCAGGCGGCCAGCAGCGGGATCCCGAGCCCGATGATCGCCACCCCCAAGGTTGCCATCCGCTTGCGCATCACTTCCCTGAACGCTGGTTCACTTTTGGACGGCAGCAGCGTATACTCGTGCGGGTCACGCGTCAATTGCGCGTGAATCATCGTTCAGCGACTGGAGGCTTCGGAGCACACGTGCCACGCAGCACGCCCGCTCACGCCGCGGAGGTCCGGCGGCGGATCCTGGAGGGCGCCGACCGTGCCTTCCAGGTGGCGGGCTTCCGCGGGGCGAGCCTGCCGGCCATCGCGGCGGAGAGCGGGGTCAGCGTCGGGCTGATCTACCGCTACTTCGCGAGCAAGGAGGAGCTCTTCCTGGCCGTCTGCCAGCAGAAGACCGAGTCCCAGCTCAACGAGCTGGCGACCATGCTGGCGCCCATCGACGACCCGTCGGCGCGGCTGCGGGCGGCGATCGACTTCTTCATCCGGTCGCTGGTGGAGCAGGGCTGGGGCGCGATCGTGATCCAGGCCCTGGCCGAGGTGGACCGCAACCCGCGCCTGCGCGACATGCTGATCCGGCTCTCCGAGCAGGAGCGTGGCTTCGCCGCCATGTTCCTGCGCGAGGCGGTGGCTCGCGGTGAGGCGCCGGCCGACCTGGACGTGGAATCCATGAGCCTCGCCGTGGCGATGCTGCTGCACGGCGCCATCGCCCACCAGGCGGAGCGCGGCGCGGCGTGGGAGCCACAGGCGGTGGCGCGCGCGATCACCACCATCCTGGAGGCGCGCCTGCGGGCGTGAGCGCCGTGCGCCGAGCGCAGTGGCCCATCGCTATCATCCGCGCGTGGGCCGAGCTTCCGTGGGCGCGTCGTGAACGTCCTGGCTCCCGCCGCCTGGTGGCGCGGGCTTGCGTCCCTGACGCGGTCCGGCAGCGCCGCCGAGGGCCTGTCGTGGGCGCTCTACGACTTCGCCAACACCATCTTCAGCTTCGCCATCGTCAGCTTCGCCATGAGCCTGTGGGCGATCCGCTTCCTGGGCGAGGCGGGCGGCCAGTTCTGGTTCACGCTGGCGGTCAGCGTCTCGGTCCTGCTCAACGCGGCCGTCTCGCCGGTGCTGGGCGCCATCAGCGACCGGACCGGCCGCCGCAAGCCGTTCCTCGGCGTCTTCACCGCTCTGGCCATCGGACCCACCCTGTTCATCGGCTTCGTCGACGTCGGGCTGGGCCTGCTCTTCTTCGCCATCGCCAACTTCGCCTACCAGGCGGCGCTGATCTACTACGACGCGCTCCTACCCGACGTCGCGCGGCCGGAGGCGCGCGGCAGGCTGTCCGGCGTGGGGGTGGCGCTGGGCTACCTGGGGACCATCGTCTCCGGGCTCCTGTTCCGGCTGACGACCGATGACGACGGCAGCACCACGGCGGCCAGCTTCCTGCTGGTCGGGTCGCTGTTCGCCGTCTTCGCGGCGCCCATCTTCCTGCGCGTCCCGGAGCGGTCGCCGCGCGGGCCGCAGTTCCGGATGATCGACGCCATCCGCTCCTGGAGCCAGCTGCGCACCACCGTCGCGCACGCTCGCCAGACGCCCGGCCTGCTGCGCTTCATCGTCGGTCGCTTCTTCTACTCCGACCCGGTGAACACGGCGATCGTGGTGATGAGCGCCTTCGCCACCCAGGCCATCGGCTTCACCGAGGGCGAGGCCCTCAACATCCTGCTCCTGCTGACCGTGGTGGCGGTGGTCGCTTCGTTCGGATGGGGGTTGCTGGTGGATCGCATCGGGGCAAAGCGGACGCTGCTGCTGGTGCTCGTCTCGTGGGCCGCGGGGCTGCTCCTGCTGGGGCTGTGGCTGGACCGGGTGCCGTTCCTGATCGCCGGGGCGGTGCTCGGCTCCGGGCTGGGCGGCGTGGCCGTCACCGACCGCCTGCTGCTCCTGCGCCTGGCGCGGCCGGAGCAGGTCGGCGAGATGCTGGGGCTGTACGGCCTGGCCGGCAAGTTCAGCGCGGTCATCGGTCCGGTCGCCTACGGCTCGATCGTGGGCCTGCTGCTGGGCCCGCTGGGCGATACGGCGTACCAGATCGCCATCCTGTCGCTGCTGGTCCTGATGGTGGTCGGCCTGTGGATCGTGCGCGGCGTGCCGGAGGGCGCCCCCGACCAGCAGGTGGAGGCGGAGCTCGGGACGCCGCTGGAGCCCGCCATCGTGCCGCCCGGGGAGACGCCGGCATGACGCTGGTGGTGGCGCACCGCGGTGCATCGACCCAGGCCCCGGAGAACACCATGGAGTCGTTCCGGCGAGCGGTGGAGATGGGGGCCGACGCGATCGAGCTGGACGTGCACCTGACCGCCGACGGCCAGCTGGCCGTGATCCACGACGAGACCCTGGAACGCACGACCGATGGCACGGGCGCCGTGGCCGCGGCGAGCATGGCGGAGCTGGCCCGGCTGGACGCCGGCGCGAACCACGTGGCGCGCGACGGCACCTTCGCCTTCCGCGGCGCGGGGCTGGCCATTCCGACCCTGGCGCAGGTCCTTGACTGGCTGCCGGCCGGGGTCGGCCTGGTCGTCGAGATCAAGGCCCGCGCCGCTGCGGACGCCACCGTCCAGGCGCTGATGTCGCACCCGGTGCGCCAGGCCGGTCACGCCAGCGTGATCAGCTTCGACGAGCAGACCCTGGATCGGGCGCTGGAGCTGGACCCCGACCTGCCCACCGGCTACCTGCTGGTGCCCACCCAGCCGTTCGAGCCGGCGCTGCGCTGGGCGACGGAGCACGGGCACGCGGCCGTCCATCCCTGGGAGGGCGACCTCGGCCTGGACCCGGCGCCCAAGCTGACGCAGGCGCTGGCCTACGGGCGCCAGGTCGGCTGCTACGTCGTCAACGACCCGCAGCGCATGCAGCAGCTGGCCGCCTACGGGCTGTGGGGCTTCGTCACCGACGTGCCGGACGTGGCACGCCAGGCGCTCGGCCCCCGGACCGCCTAGGTCGCGTCAGGAGCCGACGCCGGCCAGCTCCCCCAGGGCCTGCGTGGCGGCCTGCGGGTCGCCGACCGCGAAGGCGACCGTGACCGTCCCGCCGTCCATGCCGGTCGGCAGCAGGGCCTCGATGTTCACGCCGGCATCCGCCAGCCGCCGAGCGGCATCCGCCAACGACCCGGGACGGTGCGCCAGGCGCGCCGAGATGAGCGCCACTTCGCGGTAGGTTGCGCCGATCCCCTCCAGCGCGACACGGGTCCCCGGCTCGTCGTTGGCCAGGATCGTGATTGAGCCCGTCGCCCCCGACGTCACGCCGGCCACCCCGGTGATGTTGATCCCCTTCTCGGCGATCGCCTCCGCCACGCGCGCGAGGGATCCCGGCCGGTTCTCGAGGTCGATGATGAACGCGTTCATGGTTCCTCTGCCTCCGCTGCCCGATGGACCTTCGAGTTTACGCCCGCTGTCATCATGGGACCGATGACCCCGCCGCCCATCCCGACCGGCGCTACCCTGCGCGCATGACCTACAGCATCGTGGCGCGCGACCCGGAGTCCGGCCGCTTCGGGGTCGCCGTCCAGTCACACTACCTGGGGGTCGGCCCGGTCGTGCCCTGGCTGGAGGCCGGCGTGGGGGCGGTCGCCACCCAGGCCTTCGCCAACACCTCGTTCGGGCCTATCGGCCTGGAGCTGCTGCGCGCCGGGCGCGCGGCCGAGGAGGTCGTCGCCGCCCTGGTCGCCTCCGACGACCGGCCCCAGGTCCGGCAGCTGGGCGTGGTGGACGCGCAGGGTCGCGCCGCCGCCCACACCGGCGCCGAGTGCATCCCGGCCGCCGGCCACCTGGTGCGCGACGGCTTCACGGTGCAGGGCAACCTGCTCGAGCGCGACACGTGCTGGCCGGCCATGGCGACCGCCTACCAGGCCGGCCTGGCGGAGGGCGCGCCGCTGGTCGAGCGCCTGCTGAGGGCGCTGGAGGCGGCCGAGCGGGAGGGGGGTGACGTCCGGGGCCGCCAGTCGGCGGCGATCATGGTGGTGGAGGGCACGCTCCAGCAGGCCGCCTGGCGCGGGCGGGTGCTGGACATGCGGATCGAGGACCACCCCGACCCGGTCCCCGAGCTGCGCCGAATCGTGACCATGCAGCTCGCCTACGACCTGCTCGACAGCGAGGGCGAGGCGGCCCGCGCCGGCATGAGCGTCGAGGACCGCTACGCCCGGGCCCGCGAGATGTCGCCGGAGGCCTACGAGCTCGTCTTCTGGCGCGGCCTCGAGCTGGCGACCGGCGGCGAGATGGAGGCCGGGCGCCGGGAGCTGGCGATCGCCTTCGCCGCCGACGGCCGCTGGCGCACCACCCTGGAGCACCTGGCCGCCGGTCGGCGCGAGGGGGTGACCCCGGAGCTGGCCGCGGACCTGCAGCGCGGCATTGGCGTGCCCGCGACCGACAGAACCGAGTGAGCCGGCCTACCAGTTGGTGGCGGTCGCCGCCTCCACCTCGCCCACCGACTCGAGCCAGCGCTCCGCATCGATGGCCGCCTTGCAGCCCTCACCCGCGGCGGTGACCGCCTGGCGGTACTTGTGGTCGTGGACGTCGCCGGCCACGAAGACGCCCTCCACGTTGGTGGAGGTGTCGGCATCCGAGGCGGTCCTGCAGTAGCCGCGCGGGTCCAGGTCCAGCTGGCCCTTGAACAGCTCGGTGTTCGGCCGGTAGCCGATCGCGATGAACAGGCCCTGCACGGCCAGATCCGACTCCTCCCCGCTGACCGTGTCGCGCAGCGCCAGCTCCTGGACCGTGTTGTCGCCGCGGACCTCGGTGACCTCGGTGTTCCAGCGCACCTCGATCTTGGGGTGGGCGAAGGCGCGGTCCTGCATGATCTTGCTGCCGCGGAACTGGTCGCGTCGCACCAGCATCGTGATCTTCGAGGCGAAGCGGGTCAGAAAGAGGGCCTCCTCCAGGGCCGTGTCGCCGCCGCCGACCACGGCGATCTCGCGCTCGCGGAAAAAGAAGCCGTCGCATGTGGCGCAGGCGCTGACCCCGCGGCCGCGGAACTCCTCCTCCGAAGGAAGGCCCAGCCACAGGGCCGAGGCGCCGGTGGCCACGATGACCGAGTCGGCTCGGTACTCGTCCTGGCCGACCCACAGCCCGAACGGCCGCTCGCTGAAGTCCACCCGCGTCACATCGGCGTCAAGCATGGTGGTGCCGAAGCGCTCCGCCTGGTCGCGGAACAGCTGCATAAGCTCCGGCCCCTGCACACCGTGCGGGAAGCCGGGGTAGTTCTCGACGTCGGAGGTGATCATCAGCTGCCCCAGCGGCACGTTGCCGGCGAACATGATCGGCTCCAGGTTGGCGCGGGCGGCATAGATGGCGGCGGTGAGTCCGGCCGGGCCGGACCCGATGATCGCGACCTTGCGGTGGCGGGTATCGGTCTCGTCTGGGGTTGGGGTGCCGGTGGTGGGCGGAACGGTCGCGGTCATATCTGCAGCATAGCGAACCTGTCGAACGGACCGATGCGGGCCATGGCTCAGCGCAGGATCTCCGGCAGGTTGAGCGACAGGTCCCAGGCTCCCACGGCCACCAGGGCGGCGCCCATCACCAGCTGAATGGGCCGCTCATGGCGGGCGACCAGCCGCGTCAGCTGCGCGCCGCGCACCTGGCCCAGCAGACCGATGACGAAGAGGGGCACGCCGAAGCCGAGCCCATAGACGGCGAAGAAGGCGAGCTGGCCGACCGCATCGCCGATCGTCAGGCTGAAGGCGAAGATCCCCAGCAGGAACGGGCCGATGCACGGGATCGCGATCGGCGCGAAGAGGAGGCCATAGACGAAGGCCCCGGCGGCCGGCCGGCGGGCGCCGCTCGCCGCCGTCGGCTGGGGTAGGCGCATGAACGGGTTGATGCCAGCCAGGAGCAGGAGCCCCAGGCCGATCAGCAGCAGGTCGGCCAGCGGCAGGATCACCGGGATGAGCCGCGACAGCGGCGCGGTCAGGGCGATCACCACCGCGGCGATCGCCAGCATGCCGGTCATCACGCCGGCCAGGACCAGGCCCGCGGCGACCAGCGGCGAGAACGGCGCGGGCACCAGCGCCAGGCTGCCGTCCGACGCCGCGGCGGCACGCGAGCTCCCGGTCAGGTAGGCGAGGAAGGCGGGGTAGAGCGGCAGGATGCAGGGCGCCGCGGTCGACGCCATGCCCGCAAGGAAGGCCCCGACCAGCTCTGCCACCCGGTCACCCGCCGCTGATCTCGGCCACCAGCTCGTCGACGCTGTAGCCGCCGAAGTCCAGCGGACGCACGGAGCCGTCGGGCAGGAGGAGGAGCATCGGCGTGTTCGGCGGGAACAGGAAGCCGCTGTCGTGCTGGCGCAGGAGCGTGGCGAGCTCGGCGTCGGCCATGACGAACGGCCAGTCGAATCCCTGGGCCTCGACGTACGCCTTCAGGTCGCCGGCCAGCTCGCTGGGATCCACGTCCACCCCCACCGAGTGGAAGTCCACCATCCGGTGGGCCTCCACCACCCGGTGCATCTGCGCGCGGCAGTTGGTGCACCAGATGGCCATGGCCTCCAGCAGGACCGGCTTGTCGGCCGCCAGCTGGCCGAGCGTGAACTCCGTGCCGTCGCGCACGTCACGCAGGACGAGCCCGTGCAGCGGGTCGCCGGCCAAAGCCGTCGGGCTCGGCTGGCCGCCGCCGGACTCGACCGCGCTGGCGGTGGGCGGCGGGGAGGCGCTGCCGGGAACGGTCGAGGGC
>JBOGSY010000063.1:0-9079 GCA_050691915.1 Candidatus Limnocylindria bacterium
GCTCACGGCACGGGAGGAGGAGATCCTCGACGATCGGATCGGCGCCGCCCGCGCCTGGCTCGAGACCTATGCCCCGGAGCGGGTGCGCCTGTCCATCCACCATGACCGTCTGCCCGATGCCGCCACGTCACTGGACGATGCCCAGCGCGGTGCGCTCGCCAGGCTGGGCGATTCTCTGCCCGGCGCCTGGGACGGCGAGGCGCTGCAGGCGGCCATCTTCGAGGCGGCCCGGGCCGGCGAGCTGCCGGCGGGTCGCATGTTCGCCGCCCTGTACCTCGCCTTCCTGGGGCAACCGCACGGGCCGCGCGCCGGCTGGCTGCTGGCCAGCCTGGAACGGAGCTTCGTCGAGCAGCGCCTCCGCGAGGCGGCGGCGACCGATACCCTGCCCGCATGATCGGGCTGCAGCTGGTTCGCGACGACCCCGAGGCCGTCAAGGCCGCGGTGGCCCGCAAGGGCGAGCCGACCGAGCCGGTCGACCGCATCGCCGCCGCCGACGCTCGCCGCCGGGCCCTGGAGGCGGAGGTCAACGAGCTGCGGGCCCGGCGCAACACCGGCAACAAGCAGCTGGGGGAGCTGATGCGCGACGGCCGGAGCGAGGAGGCCCAGGCCCGGAAGGCGCAGATGGCGGAACTCTCCCGCCGCATCGACGCGCTGTCGGCCGAGCTCGATGCCATCAACACCGCCATCGAAGCCGACCTGCTGCTCGTCCCCAACCTGCCGCACCCATCGGTCCCGGACGGCACGGGACCGCAGGACAACCCGGTCATCCGCACCTGGGGCGACCCGGCGGGAGAGGGGAGCGTGCCGCCGCACTGGGAGATCGGCGAGCGGCTGGGCCTGTTCGACCTGGAGCGGGGGGCAAAGATCTCCGGCTCGGGCTTCATCGTGTACACCGGCACCGGCGCGCGGCTTCAGCGCGCGCTCATCGGTCTCATGCTGGAACTGGCCACCGAGGCCGGCTACACCGAGATCTGGTCGCCGCTGCTGGTCAACGCCGCCTCGGCGCGCGGCACCGGCCAGCTGCCGGACAAGGAGGGGCAGATGTACGCGGTCGAGCGAGACGACCTGTACCTCATTCCCACGGCGGAGGTCCCGGTCACCAATCTCTACCGCGACGAGATCCTGCCGGCCGACCGGCTCCCCATCTATCACGCCGCCTACACGCCGTGCTTCCGGCGCGAGGCGGGCGCCGCCGGCAAGGAGACCCGCGGCCTGCTGCGGGTCCACCAGTTCGACAAAGTGGAGATGGTCAAGTTCGTCCACCCCGACACCTCCTACACCGAGCTCGAGTCGCTGACGGCCGATGCCGAAGCCGTGCTCCAGGCGCTGGAGCTGCCGTACCGCGTGGTGGAGCGCTGCACGCGCGACGTCGGCTTCGCGCAGGCGAAGGGCTACGACCTGGAGGCGTGGGCGCCGGGGGTTGGGAGGTGGCTGGAGGTCAGCTCGGCCTCCAACTACACGGATTTCCAGGCGCGCCGCATGAACCTGCGCTTCCGGGCGGCGCCGGATGCCCGCCCGGAGCTGGTCCACACGCTCAACGGCTCAGGACTGGGAATCAGCCGGACGTATGCCGCGCTCCTGGAGACCCACCTCCGAGCCGATGGGAGCATCCGCATCCCGGAGCGTCTGCGCCCGCAGCTCGGAGCTGACGCCGTTCGGAGCTGAGCGGAAGAAGTCAGGGGCAGGGCGCCACGGTCGCCGCGGCCAGCTCGCTCACGTCCAGGCCGTGATCCTCGGGTGTCCCGTCAACCACCTGCGCACCACCCGCCGGAGTCGTGATGCGGACTGTCACGTCGTCCGTCGCGCTGCCCGCCGCCGCGTTGGGGGGACCGGCCGCGAACGAGTAGTCACCCACGCGGACCCGCCAGCGCTCGGGCAGCGGGATGGCGACGTAGGTGCTGTGACACCCCGGGAGCAGGCTCGTGACGCTCCCGTTTGTGCCGGACGTCGCGGCCTCGACCTCGACGCTCAGCGTCAGCTGGCGATGGTTGCTGACCACGACGTGGAGGGTGTAGGGCGTGGCGCCGGCAAAGGGCTCCGGCGCGGTGCCGAACGAGTCCATGGTCCTCCCCAGCGCCATCCCGCCGCCGAGCAGCACCAGGCCCAGCACCATGGCTGCCGGCAGCCACGCTCGGCGCGATGGGACGGTCGGAACAGGGTCGAGCAGCGACGGCGGGAGCGCGGGTCCAGCGAGCTCGGACATCGCGGCTCCCAACTCACGATCGAAGGCCGTGGCCTCCCGCAGGGCCGCGGAGCAGTCGTCGCAGCCGGCAGCGTGCTGCCGCTGCCCATCGGTCAGCGTGCCATCCACGGCCGCCATGAACGTTGCCGAAGCCCCTGAGCACCTAGCCATCGCGTGCCTCCCGCCACTGGACGGCGAGCTTGCGTCGGGTGCGCGACACGATCGCGCGCACGTTGACCGCGGTGAGGTCGAGCAGCTGGGCGATCTCCTCCAGTCGGTACCCATGGCCGTAGTGCAGGATCAGGACGGTCCTCTCCCTGGGCGGCAGCCGCTCGACCAGGTCGCGGAGCGCCAGGTCGCGCGACTGCTCAACCGGCCGCCGGTCGATCTGCGGGAGCAGGTCGCGCAGGGTGCGGGCGCGGTGGTGGCGGCTGTAGCAGAGGTTGATGGCGATCCGCGTCAACCAGGGCTCGAACGCGGCATCGTCGCGAAGGGTGTGCGCCTGCCGCATCCCGCGCAGGTATGCGTCGTGAAGCACGTCCTCGGCCTCATCAGGACCGACCAGCCCGGTGCAGATGGCCAGCAGTCGACCGCGGAGGGCGCTGAAGCGCTCCGTGAAGGCCGCATCCCGTTCGGTGGCGACACGTCGCTCCGCCACCTCTGTCTCCATGAACGTCACGGTACACAGGGTTGATCGGATGGACCGCGCGAAACGTGACAGCGGCTCATGGCTCAACTCGCCACACCAGCCCGTCGGTGTAGCCGCCGATCCACAGGCTTCCGGCCGCGAACACGACCTGACCGGCACCCGGACCGATGGTCAGCGTCCGACGCACCTTCGCATCCAGAAGGCCAAGCTCGCTGACCGTCCCGCCGTCCTGGTTCGGGATCCACACGGCGTCGTCGACGATCGCCGGCTCGCCGGGACGGCCGCCCAGCGGCAGCCGCAGCGACACCTCGTTGGTGCTCGCGTCCAGCAGGACCGCGTCACCCTCCGCGTGCATCACCCAGGCCCAATGATCGGTGGCCGCCACCCACACCGGCTGCGTACCCGTCGCGAGGCGTGCCACGATCTCACCGGTGGTCGGATCGACACGCACCGTCTCGTGCGCGCTCTCGACGGCGACCCAGACCGCGTTCGCGGTCACGGCCAGTCCGGATGGCTGCCCGCCGAGCGGAATGCGCATCAGGCTCTCATTCGCTTCCGGATCGACCTTGACCAGCTCCGCCTTGCCACGGTCCACGAACCACACCGCGTCCGCTCCGGCCTCCACGTCCCAGATGGTTCCCAGGCCGAACACCGGGTCCGCCAGCACGTCCAGGGTGTCGGCATCGCGCTTCACGAGCGTCTTGCTGGTCGCTTCCGCCACGAACAGCGCTCCGTCCCGGTATGCAAGCCCACACGGCCCCAGGATGTTGGTGCGCTCCACCAGGGTATCGGTCGCGGGGTCAATGCTCGCGACGTTGCTTCGCCGGAAGTCGGCGATCCAGACCGTCTCCCCGTCGCTGGCGATGCCGCATGGAGGGGCATCCTCGGCCCCGATGGCGAACAGCGCCGCCGCCGGATGGCCGCTGGGCAGAGGCACCGGCGTCTCGCCTGACGGCGTCGCGGTTGGCGTCGCGGCCTGGGCCGTTTCCATGGATCCGCTCGCCATGGGCGTCGCGGCAACGTCGGACGGTGACGCCCCGCGGCACGCGGAGAGGGCTATCAGTGCGGCGCAGGCGAGCGCGACCAGCGCATGTGGGCGGGCGGACGACAATTCGGTTCCCCGGTGTGGCTTCCCTTCAAGGACCGATGCGAACATCGATTCGTGACGACCCGCCTCCCGCGCCCGTTCCGGGGCGAGCGATCTGCCGGTTAGAATCGGTCGCGGAGGGGTGGCAGAGCGGACGATTGCGGCGGTCTTGAAAACCGCTGAGGCGCAAGCCTCCGGGGGTTCGAATCCCTCCCCCTCCGCCATGCACCTCCCGCGCGGATCGGACCGCCTACGTCGTCCCGCCCGCCGCGGCTACGTCCAACGTCGTGGCGCGCGCTGCGTCGTCCGCGGGACGCGCCGGCCCCCTGGCAGGGCGTCTGATGGTGACCCGGAGCGATGACGCTCCCGGCCAACGTCACGAGAGGTGCATCATCATGCGGCGCGTCCTTGCCACCCTGGCCGCGGTCGGCCTGCTCACCCTCATCCTTCCCGGCGCCGCCGTGGCCGCGCAGCCGACCAGGGTCTCGGCCTGGCAGTCGGGCATCCTGTGTGAGATCCCGTCCGACGTGGGCTTCCTGAGCGTCTACGTGGAGGTCAGCGGCGCCGGGGGCTTCGCCTCCCTCGCCCTCTGGGCCCCGGACGCTGATCCCTTCGAGGATCTTCCGTCGATCGTCAGCGACCAGAACAGCGCCGCGTTCGATGGGACGACGCTTACTGCGGAATTCAACCTGATCACGCTGGAGGAGCCAACCGATCCCGAGCAGCCGGCCTCCGAGCCGGCGGGCTCGGCCAGCGTGACGGCGGACCTGACGCCCTCCGGCCCGGAGCAGGACTTCGGCTCGCGTGAGATCCGCGACGGCAATCGCTGGCTGCGGATCGACGAGACCCTGCAGCTGCTCACGGTGAGCGGGAACCTCTTCATCCAGCTCCTGGACGGCCGGCAGGCCACCGCGAGCCTGGAGGGCTGCGGCTCGAGCATCTACTCGGTGACCGTCTTCGGCACGAATCCCGACGCGTGGACGTACGGGGGCGACCAGGTGTTCGTCGCCTGCGAGTGGGCCACCGATCTGGGCACCGTCAACCTGCTGGCGATCAGCGAGGAGAGCGGCGCGCTCAGCGAGGTCGTCGTCTTCGCGGAGAACACGGCGCTGGTCGGATTCACCACACCGGAGCTGTCCGCGTCCTCCTACCGCTCGTCCGCGGAGCTGTTCGACCTGGCGCAGGGCATGACCGTCGGGACGGCCACCGCCGACGCCCGGGTGGTGCCGACCGGCGATCGGATCAGCGACCACACCTGGTCGCCGCCGCACCGGCTCACGACGGTGGGGGAGCGGCTGGGCGTCGACGGCACCTTGACACTCGAGGTGAACGGAACGACCACGGTCCTGGAGATGGACGACCGCGCCTGCCGCGCCGGCGATATCCGCTACCAGGTGCTGGAGAAGATGCCGCACCACTAGGCGCGCGCTCACGCGAACGAGGGCCCGGCCCGTCGACCGGGCCCTCTCCGTGGGGCGATCTCAAGCGGCGAGCTCCTCGCAGATCGGGGAGGCGGCCAGGGTCGCGTTCTCGTCGCAGCGATCGGTGATGAACCGCTCCGCGTCCGAGATGTCCACGCCGGGGAGGGCGTCGCCGACGGCGTCCTCCCAGTCCGCGACGCTGTCGCAGGCAGCGATGGTGTCGTCCAGCTCATCGGTCACCGATTCGAGGTCGCCGGCCGCTGCGATCTCCTCGACGTCGATGGCCGCTACCGCCTCGTCGCAGGTCATGGCCGCCGGCGACTCGTCGTCCATCGTCTCGGCGGCCGATGCCTCGGCCGAGGCGCTGGATTCGACGGTCGGGATCGGCTGCTCGGACGGAGTGGTGGCGCCCGCATCGCAGGCGGCGAGCAGGCCGGCCACGAGCAGGGTCATCAGAAAGCGCATGGTGTCTCCCCTGGCGTTGGTCATTTCGCTGGTTTGCGAGGCACGGGGGCAAGGTCTGTGCCATCGGCGGCACGCCCGGGATGACGAAGACGCCCCTGCCGGAGCGGAGACGTCCCTTCCGGTTCCGCACCCTTCGGTGCGGTCAGGCACCGACGCAGCCGTCCGTGCCCCCGCCTGATCCACTCGGATTCGCCACCAGGTGGCGATTTCCCACCGAAGAGCGTGCCGGGGCTCGGCCGGTCGCGGCAGATTCCTGGCTGATTCGCCACCTGGTGGTGGTATCGGCCAAGAAGTGGACCGATGCCCCCGCTTCCTCGCTGATTCCGCCAGCTGGTGGTGAACCTGGCCACGAAACGGCCCGATTCGGGGGTCGGGCGCGGATATCCTGGCCGATACCGCCAGCCGGTGGCGATTTCCCACCGAAGCCCGAAGGCCCCGAAGGCCGAGGCCCGAAGGCCGAGGGCCGAAGCCGGAAGCCCGTAGCCCGAAGGCCCCGAAGGCCGAGAAACAAAACCTAGGCCGGGCCGGCCGGTACCTCGTGGTGGAGGCGGCAGCGGGCCTCGTAGCGCTCGTCGCCGATGCCGCCGATCACGATCAGGGGCGAGTCGGCCGGGGCCGGCGCCCCGTCGATCAGCCGCTGGGTGCGGGTCGCCGGCTCGCCGCACAGGACGCAGATGGCGGTCAGCTTGGTGACCTGGTCGGCCAGGGCCATCAGGCGCGGCATGGGGCCGAACGGGATGCCCCGGAAGTCGCGGTCCAGCCCGGTGACCAGCAGCTGCTTGCCGGCATCGGCCAGGCGCTCGACCACGTCGGGCAGGTGCTCGTCGAAGAACTGCCCCTCCTCGATGGCCACGATGTCGGCCTCGCCGACCAGCGCGGGGATCTGCGAGGCCTCGTCCACGGTGGCCGCCGCGTGCTGCGCGCCGGAGCGCGAGACGACGGTGACCGCATCGGTCCGGGTGTCGAGCCGCGGCTTGACCAGGATCACCCGCCGGCCGGCGATCGAGAAGCGGCGCAGCAGGCGCAGCATCTCATCGGTCTTGCCACAGAACATGCAGCCGCAGATGACGTGCACCCAGCCGGACGTGTAGAACATCCCCGCCGCGACCTTTCGTCAGTCGCCGACCACGGCGATCCCCTCCTCGGGGATTCCCAGCTCGGTGGCCAGGGCGCCGCGCATCACGTCGGTGGGTGGGTCCTGGGCGGTGAGCAGCCTGAAGGTCTGCGCCGACGACGCCAGGAAGGAAGCCTGCCCGTTGGCGACCGTCCCGCCGCGCGCCTTCGCGTCCCGCATCAGCGGCGTGATGGCGTGGTTCAGCACCAGGTCCAGGACGTGCAGCCCCTCCGGCAGCAGCTCGGCGGGGATGGGGCTGGCCCCCTCCTCCACGCCGATCCCGCTGCCGTTCACCAGCAGTCCCGCCTTCTGCAGGTCCGCCTCCATCATGGTCTCGTGCCAGGGCCTGGCACGCAGCTCCATCTGGCGCGCCACCCGGGCGAAGTGGGCGACCACCGCCTCGGCCTTGTGGAGGTGCCGGTTGAAGACCATCACCCGCTGGAACCCCAGGCCGATGAGGACCGCCACCACCGCCCGTGCCCCACCGCCGGCTCCCAGCACCATGGCTCCCCGCGGCCAGGCCGCCTGCGCCCCGGGCAGCAGCGAGAGCACCCCGGCGCGCACCCCGTCGACGTCCGTGTTATGGCCGCGCAGCCGGCCGCCTTCCTGGACGATGACGTTCAGGGCGCCGGTGCTGCGGGCGTCGTCCGAGAGCGTGCCCACCAGGGTCGCCGCCTTCTCCTTGTGGGGCGATGCCACCAGCGCCCCCACGAAGTCGGGCCCGGCCAGCTGCGCCACCACGTCGCCCAGCTGGTGCGGCCGCTTCTCCCAGCGCTCGATCTCGATGGCCAGCCCGGACGCCTCGATGGCAGCCCGCTGAACCGCCTCGACGGCGGAGTGCGCGAAGGAATGACCGATGACCGGTAGGCGCTGCACGGGAGGCTCGCTGGTGGGTGGTGGTGGTCGGCGAGCGGCGCGACGATGGCGCGCGGAAGCAGGGCGGTCGGTCGTCGCTCCGGTGACCCCATGCTATCATCGGCGGCGGTCGCGGGAGAGGTCGCATAGTGGCCTAGTGCGGCGGTTTGCTAAACCGTTGAAGGGGGTTTCCTCTTCCGAGGGTTCGAATCCCTCCCTCTCCGCCAGTCGGTCCCGCGGGTGCCCGTAGCTCAGTGGATAGAGCGTCAGGTTGCGGACCTGAAGGTCGGAGGTTCGAGTCCTCTCGGGCACGCCACGCTCGATAGCCCACTGCCTGCACCTACCCCAACTCGCTCGGGAGGGTCTGAGCCAGGCCGGCCAGCTGATCAGCAAGGCGTGCTCCTCGGTCGAAGTCGAGGTGCCATCGGTCGCTCGGAAACCCCCAGTAACGGACGTCGGTGATCTGCCATTCCGGCGTCGCTTCGAGGTCAGCGACGAGATCCACGCAACCATCATCTGCGCTGTCGACCTCACCCCGGCAGAAGATCACCTGACCACGCTCGCCGACACCACCGACCTGCCCGGGCGCGAATCCGAGTGGGACCAGGACCGGATCGAGGATCTCCGCAACGAGGATCTCCACAAGCGGGTCGGGACCACCGTGTTCCGGAACCAGGCCAGGACCAGCATATCCCGACCGCGATGGAAAGCGAGACCACGGCATGATTCGTGGATGCTAGCCGAGACGGGCGCAACCTCCACGTCAGGGTGTCCGCCAGGTCCCGGTGTGCAGGCAGGACCATTTTCCCGTCTAGCCGTGGCGGCTGCATCGGTCTAGGCTGCCGTGCATGCAGCAGGTCGTCGAGGCCCTCAGCCTGTCGTCGCTGGTGGCCGGCACGCTCGAGTACGCGATCATGATCCGCCACCGCGAGGACCGACGGCGGGCAGCCTCCGACAGGGCCGAGTCCGAGGTCCTGGGGCACGAGGCGCTCGCGCGCGCTCACCTGCTCGACGTCAGCCGGCCGATTCGCCACTGGAGCGGGGCCGCCACCCGCTTCCGTTAGGAATCCGACCGCCCTGGCCCGATCAGGCCTCGTGGGCCACTAGATCCAGCACCAGCCCCGGGGCGGTGGCCCCTCGCTGATCGCCGAGTCAGGGAGCTGCAGCGTCACGGCACCTGGGCGAGCGCAGTCGGTCACCCACATCCGAGCCCGCCAGTCGTCGGGCGACGTCGGCAAGGCGGTGAGGACCGGGAAGAAGAAGACGAACAGGGCCAGGCTGGCCGCCGCGAAGGTGCCCACCGCCA
>JBOGSY010000064.1:0-8943 GCA_050691915.1 Candidatus Limnocylindria bacterium
CCTCCGGGCGCGCCTCGACGCGGCGTGCGCGGCGCTCATCGGCGCGCGTCCAAACCGCCACGCCGGCCACTTCGGAGTAGAACAGGCCGCCGGCGGTGGCCGTCAGCGCGACGAGCGCCGCCCGCAGACGGCAGTGCGGTGTGAACAAGACCGCGACGTTCCGCAGCTGCCGGCGTGCCCGTCTCGAACGGCCGACCCAGCCGATGGCCGCTAATGCGAGGACGGCCGCGTCCGCAGCGGCGGCCAAGAGCGTCAGCAGCCCCAGGAAGGGGCTCACGCTCGTGGTCACGCCTCGCTCACCGTCAGCTGGGCGACCATGCCGGCCAACTCGTGCGGAATGCAGAAATACGTGTAGTCGCCGGGGGTCTCAAAGGTGTAGCTCCACTCGCTGCCGGGCTCGATATTCCCGGAGTCCCATGGCTGGGCTCCGTCGGGCAGGACCGCGTTGGCCGGATCCTGTGCCTTCGCCGGATCGACGGTGGCGGTGTGGACGATCGGGGTGCTGTTGCGCCAGGTGACCGTGTTCCCAACCCTGATCGTCAGCGCCTCGGGATTGAAGCGCAGGTCGTCGGTCATCTCGATGACCGTGCCACCGACGGGACTCCGGGTCGCTCCACCCATTTCCGCCACCGCTCGGCGAGCAGGCGGCGAGGATCGGCAGCGCCGCGACGCCGAGCGCCGCCTGGGCTGCGCGGAGCAGGAACCGTCTACGGCTCACTGACTCAGCGAGTTGACCGCTACCGTACCGTCGTCCGTCATTTGCCACTGGGTGTACCTCCTCGTGTTCGCGGTGGTCGCTTCTTTCGCTGCGTCTGCTCCGCCCGGTAGGCGGCGATCGCCGCCTCGGCCGCCGCCCGCGCCTCGGGACGCGACTCGGCGCGGAGCGTGCGGCGCTCGTCGGCCCGCATCCAGGCGGCGACCGTGAGCGATGACGAAGACCATGGCGCCCATGCCCCACATCACCGAGCCGGCGATGGTGAGGTCCTCGACCACACTCGGCCCCCAGTCGCGCACGAGCGTCTGGTAATGGGGATACAGGTCGGGCGAGGTGCTCATGAGCGTGATGCCCAGGAAGCTGTTCTGGGGAATGGCCATCGCCAGGTAGGCGGCCCGGCCGGGGAAGGCGAGCCTGCGTGGAGCGGGGTCGATGCCGGCGATCGGCCACCAGAACAGCAGGGCACTGCCGAGGTAGACCGCGTGCTGGAGGTAGTGCACGAAGTCGCTCTCCAGCGCGAGGTTGTAGAGCGGCGAGAACTGCCAGCCCCAGTTCACCGCCACGAACACGGTCCAGGCGACGAGCGGATGGGTGGCGGTGCGGAGCGCACGTGAATGGAGGACGGCGATCAGCCCGGCGCGGACCGGCGGCGGGGCGACCCGCAGGGCCAGCGTGACCGGCGCACCGAGCAGCAGCAGCGGGGCGGCGACGAACTGGAGCAGCATGTGCTGCACCATGTGGACGCTGATGAGCGCCGTCTCGTAGCGGTCGACCGGCGACTGCAGGGCCAGGAGGATGGCCGCCAGCCCGGCAAGGAAGGCAACCGGGCGCGCGCTCGGCACCGGTGAGCGCGGGTGCGCGGCGTTGACCTCGCGGACGGCGCGCAGGTAGGCGAAGGCGGCGGCGCCGACGGCGACCAGCGGCAGTGGGTCGAACGACCAAGCCAGCAGCACTCCGGGAAAGGTCGGGTCGGGCGGCGGCGCGCCGTGGGCCAGGGCCAGGACGGGACGCAGCGCCAGCAGCGAGCCTATGACGGCACTCGCCGCCACGGTCGACCTCATGTGCCGAGCCCATCGGGAGCCGCCGAGCGCGATCGAGCCTCCACCTGGGCGCCGACGGCCATGCCCGCCGCCAGGAGCACGAGGTTCTTGACGACGAACTCGCCCTCGACGGTGAGCAGGAATGGATTGCCCCGCTGGAACGCGACCTCGGGTAGGACGACCAGCACCAGGAAGGTGCCCGCCATCTGCAGCGCGAACAGCGCGAGCACGACCCGGAGGCCGCGGCCGACGATCAGCCCGACGCCGATGCCCACCTCAGCGACACCGAGAACCGGGACCAGCCAGGCGGGATCGACCCAGTACACGGTGCGCGCCACGAGCTCGGCCACCGGCGTCACACCCAACGCCTTCAACGCGCCGAACCACACGAACACGACCCCGAGCGCCAGGCGCAGGGCGAGCGGGCTCCAGCGGCGCAGCAGCAGGATGGTCCGTCGGTCGAGCTGATCGAAACGGTCGGTCAGGGTGGAGATCGTCGTGGACACGGGTCAGGGAACCTCCAGGGTGATGGGCTGGGCGATGATCCATAGGCTGAGCACGGTGTAGCCCAGCATCAGCGCCACTAGGGGCAGCTCGGCCACGGCTGGGTGCCGCGCACGCAGGCGCAGGGCCTCGCGGTGCGCGAGCAGCACGCCGGCAACGTGGCCGGCCACGATGGCCCCCACGCTGAGGTACCACACGAAGCCGGCCGGCAGCCAATCGAGCTCGGCCTCCACGGCGCCGGTGCTGAGCAGCATGCCCGGCACCGAGGCGAGGGCCTGGATCAGCAGGGTCACGTAGTGGGCCACCGCGTACCCCGCCGCGATCGGCAGCAGGCTGGCGGCATAGCGGCCCGCCGTGCTGCCCAGACTGAGCGACACGCCGGCGAGGGCCCGCGTCAGCCTCGACGCAATGGCGAAGATCACGAGGAACGCCCCCCACACGCCAAGCAGGCCCAGCGGGCCGCTGACGGCGAAGACGACGTCCGTCGGCAACCAGATGCCAAGCACGCTCTCGACCGCGCGGTTCAACGTCACCCACACGGCGGTCTCCTTCAGGCCATCGAAGGTGACGCCGGCCAGGGCGAGCAGGATGAAGGCGGCGTCCGACCAGCCCGCGCCGCGGACCTCGGTCAGGCCGGCGAGGGGGCGGCGCAGCTCGAGCGCCAGATCGCGATCGGTGCCGACGACCACGCATTCGGGGCAATCGACGCAGGCGGCGGGGTCGCAGCCGGTCGCGCAGTCGCGACATAGGGCGGGCGAGAGCGAGCGGCGACCGATCGGTCCGATACGTCCGAACCAGCCGAACAGCACCTCGAGCACCTCGGCGTTGCGCAGCCAGGTCACCGGCCCGAACGCGGTCATGCCGGCCAGGGTGACCACGGTGTACGCCAGCAGCAGACCGCCGACGAACGCGCCGCCGCCGGATCCCGGCAGGGTGAGCTCGACGATGAGGCCCACCAACAATAGGCCCACCGCCGGCCAGCGGGCCAGGGCGCCGGGGTACGGGAGGCCGACGTCCGGCTGCCGTCCGAGCATGCGGGTCGCCACCTCGAGCAGCGACCGAAATGGGCTGAGCGCCGGCCAGGGGTTGCCGATCACGGCGGCGACGATCGGGATGCCGGCCCAGATGAGGACCCAGAACAGCGTGCCCGGCAGGAACTCGTGGACCAGGCCCAGCAGCCCGCTGAGCATCCCCCCGAACCACACGGCGAGTCCGAGCACACGGCCCACGCCGGCGCTGGCTCGTCGCAGCCCGGTCGGCAGCGGCCGACCCTTCGGCGTCGGCGACAAGCTCGGCTCGGCGACGAGGACGACGATGAACGAGGCGGCGACGGCGGCGAACGCGCCCCACAGGTACAGCCACAGCGGCACCGGCAGCGTGTAGCTCTCGTTCAACGCGTGGCCGAGCACCGGCCCGGCGCTGGCCAGCAGCAGCGCCGCGCCGCCGATCGTCGAAACGAGCAGCCGTCTCACTCTGCCGGCCACTCGCTGCGCAGGTAGTTGATGAGGTCCCAGCGATCTTCGGCGGTCAGCTCGCGTGCGAAGCCGGGCATCGGCGTCCCGCTGATGCCGCGAGTTGCGAAGGCGAAGAGTTCCGCATCGGTGTGGAACGGAACGTGGACGGAGAGGTCGGACGGTCGGACCGAGAGGCCGTCGGCGGCCGGTCCATCACCCCGCCCGGCGACGCCGTGGCAGATCGCGCAGGTGGCGCGGAAGGCGGCCTCGCCGGCGGCGATCGACTCCACCGTCGGTGCGACCGGGTTCTCCGTCGGCAGCACCGGATCTCCGCCCGCGTTGGCCGCGATGACAAGCGCCTGTGAGCCGGCCACCAGGGTCGCCGCGACACCGACCGCGACGATGCTGGTTCGCAAGACGGCCAGCCGGCGCGCACGCGAGGTCGCCGCTTGATTCCGGGTCGGAGCGGCCACCCACAACACGCCGGCCAGCCCGAACAAGCTCAACGCCGGCAGCCACTCGTACGGGGCGGGCGGGATCAGCCGCCACAAGGCGCCGAGCGGGGCCGGCACGTCGATGCCGGTGTCTTCCGGCGGCAGCCGCTCGGGCGGCGGCGGGGTGACCACCGGCAGGCTGAAGTCGACGCGCTCGTCCGGCACGCCGGCCCGGCGCAGGACGACGCCGATCCCCCACTCCCCCACCACCGGCGTGTAGGCCCCGCGCACCTCGAACAGGCCGGGCCGATCGGGCACCGCCTCGGTCTCGACGCGCTGCTCGCTGAGCTCCGTATCGTCGGGTGGTGTGAAGACCAGGAACACGCGCTGCAGGTCCTGGGCCGGTGCCCCGCTGTCCGCCTCGCTCAACGCGACCTGATAGGTCTGGTTGCCCGGCGCCGGCACGCTGACGATGGTGTGGATCGCCAGCTCGTCGACCGCGTCGTACAGGTGCTCGGTGGCCACCGGCGTGGTGACCAGCCGCGGTTGGCGCGCGGCTGCCGGAGGCACGGTGAGCAGGCCGGCGGCGGTGAGGACCGCCAGGGCGGCAACCGCGACCTCGGCGCTCACGGTCCACAGCAGCGTGCCGACCGCGCGACGTCGCACGAGGAAGAAGTTGGCGGCACCGATCCCGATCGCCACGCTGAACAGCAGGGCCTTGGCCAGCAGCAGGTTGCCGTAGTCGCTGGCGACGAGGTTGCGGCCAGCGCCGAGGACCAGCGGCGAGTTGGCGATGCCGGTCAGCGCCACCACCGGCCCGGCGGCGAGCGCGAAGCGCGAGTGACGGGCGATGGCGTCGCCCAGCATGCCGCGTCGCCGCTTATCGACCGCGCGACGTGCATACAGCAGCCAGAACAGCAGGAAGCCGGGCAGGCTGCCGAGCCACACGCCGACACCGAGCAGATGGGCCCAGTCCAGCATCGCGTAGAGTGGTCCACCGATCGCCGCGACGTGCCCGGCGAAGCTGAAGCCCAGCAGGGTGACTCCCGCCAGTGACAGGAGGATCAGGAGCGCGAGCCGCTCGCGGGCGGGTTCCGTCTCGGCGTCACGCGGCCCGCCAAGTCGCGCCGCGTGGACCAGCGACCATCCGCTCGCCCACAGGAGGGCAACCGCGGCGCCAGCGAGCGCGACCCGCATGGCGATCGCGAACGGGGTCCAGCCGAAGGCGCCGACGGGATCGACGGACAGGTTGCCGTCGGCCGAAGCGGCCGGCAGTCCTCGGCTGGCGAAGGCGAGATAGGTCAGCAGCCCAAACACGGTCAGGAGCGCGGCGATCCGAAAAACGCGCCACATGCGCAAGCGGCCACGCTCGACCTTCGCAAACCCGAGCGATGGGCGGCCCGAGAAGAGCCAGAAGAAGGCTGTCCCGAACAGCGTCAGCCCGGATGCGAGAGCCACCCAGCGGGCGACGGCGGTGGCCAAGTCGGCGGTAGGCGCCTCTGAGGTGGGATCCACGTTGGGAGCGGGCGCGCTGCCGGTCGGATCGACCTGGAAGGCGAAGCTGCCGCTGGTGACGTGGCCGTCGACGGTGGACAGGACTTGATAGGTCACCACGTACACACCCGGCTCAAGCTCGGGGAGGGGCACAGTGAGCGCGCGGCCGCGCTCAGCGAGCGCAGCCTCGCCCAACCCGCCTATCGGGTCCTGAGCGGGGTCGAGCAGTTCGATGCTGGCGTTGGCCAGGTCGAGGGGCTCGGTGAAACGGAGGATGAGCGTTTCCGGCGAGTCCTGCAGGCTGGCGTTGGGCTCTGGACCGGAGCTGACCAACTCAGCGTGCGCCGAAACCGGCGCGACGATGAGCAGCGTGAAACAGACTGCGGCCGCCAGGGCGGCGAGGCGCCGCCCTGGCCCGTGCGGGACCCGCATGAGCGCTAGGTTCGCTGGCGGCGAGCGCGAAGCGCCAGGACGGCGGCCGCCGAGAGCAATCCGACGCCCAACAGCGTCGGGTTCAGGCCGGCTGCGGGCGCCATCGCCGTGTTCGGAGGAGTCGTGCCAGGCGATGCCTCACCCACCGTGAAGCTCAGCTCGCCTTCGATCGGGTCGCCATCCGCGCCGACGATCGAGTACGCGACCGTGTACGTGCCGTCCGCCGTGATGCTGACATCGCCGCGCAGCACGTTGCGATCGGCCACGTCGAGGTCCAGCTCACCGCTCCCGACCTCAGTGCCGTCCGCGGCGGTGACCGCGAAGGTCGAGTCCTCGCTGATCTCCGCCTCGAAGGTAAGCACCACCTCCGTCGGCGGCTCGTCGAGCTGCGCCCCATCGGCCGGCGCGGCCTCGGTCAGCTCGGTATGGGCAAGCGCGGCCAGTGGCAGGCCGAGCGTGAAGCCGAGCGCCGCGGCGGCGCCCAGCACGAAACGGAATCGCATTGTGGTTCTCCTGCTCGTGATCCCCGGCCCCAACCGCCGGGGGTGCCAACACTCAGGCCAGCGCTGGCGGCGCGCGTCCCAGGTCTGGAGCGGTGCGTGAGCAGGGATGCACGGGCAGCTGGCGCCCCACCGGCCGCGGAATGTCGCGTGCGGGCCGGCGGCGAGTGGTCTGCTCGACCAGGCGTGCAAGCGCCGCGAGCCCAAGGCGCAGCAGCGCTGTGATGAGCGCCACGACCGTTGCAACCGCCACGAAGATCGGCAGCGTCGCGACGTATTCAGGGCCGAGCAACACGCCCAGGCCGGGCACATGCCCCGCGTGATGAAGGTAGTGCTCGAGATTCTCCTGCGCGAAGAAGAGAGCCAGGGCGACCAGCGCCAGACGTGGGACCAGGCGCACGACGGTGGCCCGGAACACCGCCCAGTCGATGCTCCCATGCCGCCGACCGACGCCACTCTGTCGCAGCTCGGTGCGCAAGGTCAGCCATCGTCGCAGGCTGAGGGCGACGCCGGCCAGGAGCACCAAACTGACGGCGCTGCCGATCACGAACCAGTAGCCGTCGTGGCCCACGCTGGCCAGCGCTCGTTCGACGCCGCGCCATCCGTAGGTGGCGAGGTACACCAGCTGGTGCGCGACGAGCAGCACGGCCAGTGCGAGCACCACGAATGGCAGCCGGATATGCATCCCCGCCATCGTACCCCGGTCGGCCGTCGGTCACGCCAGGGGCCTATGTCCCGCTGGACGAGGGAATGTGACGGTCCCGTCGCCCGCGATGTATTGGACGCCGTACCTAATGTTGTGATAGCGATGCTCTGGGGAGTCATGGCGGCACTCGTGGTTGGCCTGGTCGGTTGCGGGACCGCCGGCCCGCAGCCCACGTCGGAGCCTCCCGCTTCGTCGGTACCTGAGACGCAGGCAGCTTCGGCATCCCAACGACCCTCCTCATCACCGACCGTCGCGCTCGAAGGTCTGTTGCCGAGCTCGTTGAATGGCGTGGAGCTGCACACGTTCCCGGTCGGTGGCGGCCTCACCGACCGTCTCGCCTCGACCCTTGGTGTCGAGCCGAACGCCATCGAGGCCGCGTACGCCAGCGAGCATGGCGCTCGTTTCTTCCAGACCTATGCGCTTCGTGTGGCAGGCGTGGATGGGCGGCGCTTGTTGGAAGCCTTCCTTGCGGCGGCCTACGACCCGCGCGAGGGCGAGGTAACCCAGGACGAAGCCACTATCGGCGACCGTTCGGTTAGCGTCGTGACTCAGCCGGAGACGGCTGCTCGACTCGGCACCTTCTACGTGCTCCTCGTTAACGACGTGCTACTGGCGGTCCAGAGCTTCGACCCGGTCGTCGCCGACGAGGTGATCGCCGCCCTGCCCTCACGCTGGGGGTAGCCTCGTCTTGCCGGCGAGGGCCGATCAGGCTAACGTGTGCCAGGTATGAGCAACCCCTCAGATGTTCTTACCGCTGAGCGCTGCGAGGTCGAGTGCATCCACCCCGAGCACGTCACGCCGCTGCTCGGTCGACTCTTGGACTATTCCAGCGCCGATCGGGTGGCCGCCACCTTCGGCGTGTTGGCTGATGCGACGCGGGCGCGGATCCTCCATGCGCTGAGCCTCACGGACGCCGAGCTGTGTGTCTGCGACCTGGCGGTGCTGCTGGGCATCAGCCAGTCGGCCCTCAGCCATCAGTTGCGATTGCTGCGTGATCGCGATGTGGTGGCCCGCACCAAGCGCGGCCGAATGGTGTACTACCGCCTGGCGGATGAGCACATTCGCCACGTCCTTGCCGACGGCCTGCGCCACGCCGGCGAGGGAGGAGCCGCCGAGAGCGCCGGGGCCGCATGACCATATCGGCCGCCCAGGCGCGAGGGGATCTGCTCAACCGCGGCCTGTTGCTCGAGTACGTCACCGTCGGCTGGAACATCGTCGAGGGCATCGTGGCCATCGGCGCCGGGGTGCTGGCCGGCAGTCCGGCACTCATCGGCTTTGGGGCCGACAGCTTCGTCGAGAGCGTCTCCGGCGGCGTACTGATCTGGCGGCTGGGTGAGCGGAGCGGCAGGCACGACCCCGAGGGGGTCGAACGCATCGAACGGCGTGCCGAGCGGCTGGTGGGCGCCAGCTTCCTCATCCTGGCGGCGTACGTCGCCTTCGAATCGATCCGGGCCTTGGTCACCGCCGAAGCGCCGGACGTCAGCCCGATCGGGATCGGGCTGACAGCGGTCTCGATCGCGGTCATGTTGTGGCTGGCGCGCGCCAAACGGCGCACCGGGGCGGCCCTCGGCAGTCGCGCCTTGATCGCGGACGCGCAGCAGACGTATGCGTGCTGGTACCTGTCGACCGTGGCCCTCGCAGGCCTGGCCCTCAACGCCCTCTTC
>JBOGSY010000065.1:0-8869 GCA_050691915.1 Candidatus Limnocylindria bacterium
GTGGCGGCTGGTGGTGGACGGCGAGGATCCGTGGATCGCGATCGGCGCCGGCACCCTGGCCCTGGAGCTGAGCGATGCCGTCGTCGCCGGCGATATCCCGGCGCTGGAGGCCTTCTACGTGCCGGTCGGCAACGGGGCCCTGATCGGGGGCGTGGGACGCTGGCTGCACGCGGCCGCCGCAGGGACGCGCGTGATCGGCGTCCAGGCCGAGCGCGCGCCGGCCATGTACCTCTCCTGGCGCGAGCGGAGGCCGGTCGAGACCGACCGGGCCGACACCGTGGCGGATGGCATCGCGGCGCGGGTGCCGGTGCCGCAGGCGCTCGAGATCATGCTCGACGCGGTCGACGAGATGCTGCTCGTCTCCGACGAGGAGATCCTGGCGGCCCAGGCGGAGCTCAGCGCGGCGCTGCCGCTCAGCGTCGAGACGGCTGCGGCCGCCGCATGGGCAGCCATGCGCCGGCCGAGCAGCCGATCGGGCGCGATCGGCTTCGTGCTGACCGGCGGTAACCTGCCGCCGGCCTGACGGCTCAGGCCTGGGTGACGGGCCGGGTTGAGGCGCCGGTGGTGACGACCTGGCGCGGCGTCCGGGAACGGCGTGCCAGCGTCTCGCGCAGCTTCAGGCCGGCCAGCAGGTAGATGGCCGCCCCAAGGGTCATCAGGCCATAGCCGCCGGCCAGGGCACCGATCTCGCCGCCCCCGACGCCGCCGATCGCCGTCAGCGCGCTGCCCGCCACCGCGCCGGCCCAGCCGGCGATCCAGAGGTTGGGGTTCGTCTGCTTCATGCCTGAAATCCTAGAGCCGGCGGCTGTCGACGACGATCCACCTTCAGTCCGGGCTGTGCCCGCCATTGGTCATGCGCCGACCGGCCCGCTCAAGCCAATGTCCGAGGAGGGCGGGCGGATGCGGCTGTCCGTAACCGGCGCTTAACGCCGCGCACCGTGATCTGATGGGCTTCCCCAAATGAATGTTATGTGACCTAACGCTGACCCGGGAGTCGACCAGCGCCATGCTCCCCTGGTGCCGCTGATCACCTCCGTCCCGGCTGTCGCGATCGGCGCGCGCTGGCTGGTGATCGGCACGCTGCTGATCGTGGCCGACCTCCTGGCCGATGCCTTCGGCGCAGCGGGACAGGCCCACCTGAGTCGCTCCTGGCGGCTCACCTTCAACCTGGTCCTGTGGCTGGCCCTCGTGCCGTGGGTGGCGGCCACGCTGGTCGGCTACGCGTCCGGGGGCGTCGAGATCGAGACTCCGCTCGTCATCCCCCTCCTGGTGATCCTGGCCATCCCGCTGGTCCACCTGCTGGTCTCGCTGGTGCGGACCATGCGGGCAGGTGTCGTGACGGCGCCAGCCTGAGACGCGACTTCAGACCCCGACGATGGCCCTGACCCCAATCCCATCGCGCCGAGATGAGGTCGCGGCCTGCTCGAGCCGATCCACCTGTCGCCACCCGTCCCCGCCACGGCCATCTTCCGCAAGCTCTCTGCGGACGAGCCCGATCCCACGTGGCTGGGCAATGCGTGGGATGCCTGGACCCGCGGCCTCGAGCACCTCCGGCAGAACCCCAGTGCGTACGAGGCCGATCCCCTGCCCCTGGACGAAGTGGCCGTGGAAGCCTATGACGGCGGCCGATGGAACGCCCAGATCTGGATCCCCGAGAGGGCGGAGGCGGTGCTTGGGCCTGACCGCTTCGCGCGCCTGGGGGATCGGATCGGCCGGCTGAAGGGCGTCGGCGACCTGGCCTGGGAGGATCGCGAGGTGATGCTGGTCCGGATCTCGTCCGATGTTGAGCCGGAGGACCTCCGGCGGCGGGTGGCGGCGGTGCTGCGGCGCGCTCGCCAGGCGGCGGAGGCGGACGCCGAGCCTCCTGGGACGTGACGTGCGGCCCGAGCCGCGTCGGCGTCAGGGCTGGTCGCTGGCTGCGGCTGGCTCTGGCTGGGCGAACCAGGCGTCGACGCCCTCTGCCAGGAGCACCATCAGGCGTGGCGCCTCACCGATCGGAAGGCGAAAGGTGCCGATGCAGCGATCGCCCTCCCACAGGCTGAAGACCACGAGCCCGGCCTCGGGGTGACGGGTGACCCGCAGCGAGCGGCCACGGCCGTCCGCGAACCACCTGCTGCGCGGGCTGGGAAGGTCGACGAGCTCGCCCACCCCGGGAGCATCGGCCCTCCCGCGACGGGTGTCAATCCGTCAGCCGCCCGACGGCTCCGGCGCACCGGGCGCGGACTCGGTCAGCGTGTTCGGTGCGTTGTGGACGGCGGGAACCGTCCCCAGCCGGCCGGCCTGGTAGTCCTCGAAGGCCTGGATCACCTCCGCCCGGGTGTTCATGACGAACGGCCCCATCCAGGCCACCGGCTCCCGGATCGGGCGGCCACCCAGGATCAGGACGTCCAGGTTCGGGCTGCGGCTCTCCTGCAAGCCACGGGCCGTGACGGTCAGCGCATCGCCTGGACCGAAGACCGCCAGCTGGCCAGTCTCCACCGGCCGGCCCTCGGCCCCGACCGACCCATGGCCCGCCAGCACGTAGACCAGGGCGTTGTAGTCCGGCCGCCAGGGCAGCAGCAGCCGGGCCTCCGGGCTCAGGGTGGCATGGACCAGGGTCATGGGCGTGTAGGTTGATCCGGGACCGATGCGCCCGCCCACTTCGCCGGCGATGACCCGGACCAGCGCTCCCCCATCGGAGGAGGCGGCCAGGGCCACCTCGCCGGCCCGCAGGTCCTGGTAGCGCGGCGGCGCCCACTTCAGCGTGCGCGGCAGGTTGACCCAGAGCTGGATGCCGTGGAACAGGCCGCCGCTGACGACCAGCGCCTCGGGCGGCTTCTCGATGTGCAGGATCCCGGCTCCGGCGGTCATCCACTGGGTGTCGCCGTTGGTGATCACTCCCCCACCCCCGTTCGAGTCGCTGTGCTCGAACGTGCCGTCCATCATGTAGGTCACCGTCTCGAAGCCACGGTGCGGGTGCCACGGGGTCCCCTTCGGCTCGCCGGGCGCGTACTCCACCTCGCCCATCTGGTCCAGGTGGATGAACGGGTCCAGGTCGGCCAGGTCCACCCCGGCGAAGGCGCGGCGCACCGGGAACCCCTCCCCCTCGAAGCCCCGCGGCGCGACCGTCACGCTCCTCACCGGCCGCTGGCGGGTGGTGGCCGGGTCGGGCTCGGCGAGGTGGGCAAGGGTGGTGATGTCGTCGACGGTAATGGCTGGCATGGACGGATCATGCCACACAAGTAGTTGCTCACGCAACGACGGACGTTTGCATTCCACTACCATGGCGGTCTTGCCATGCAGGTCTATGCTGTCGCATGAGATGCGAGCGAGCCGACGTAGAACTCTTAGCGCGCCTGTCTCATCCGCGGTGACTGCGGCGGGAGTGCTCATCTTCACGATCGCGATGCCGTCACCTGTGCTTGGCATCCCATGCCCAATCGGCGAAAAGCAACTTTGGTATCAGACCAGCAGTCCTTCAGTCAGCGCGGACGGCGGACGCCAGTCCTGGAAGGCCCGGACTTTGGTGGCAAACGGCATACCGAATGACGGCTTCGCTGCCGAAGTCCTGTGGGTCGGAACCGACAATGCGGCAGCAGATTGGCATTGGGTGGAGGTCGGCGTGACGGATGGTTTCGACGGCCAAGATGTTTACGTGTTCTACACTGCTCATGGCCGAAGCGGGGGAATCGTGTACGACGAGCGAATGTACACGTCGCAGACGCCAGCGATAGGCACTCAATACACCTTCTCGGTCTATGAGACGGTCACCGGCACCAGTTATAACGCGACAATCAAGGGACCCTCCGTGACGTCGACTCTGGGGTGGGGCAACCATGCTCGGCCGACGGTCGAATGGTCTGGTGGATTGGAGGCTCTGTGTCTCGGCGATCGCGTGGATAAGGTCTATATCACCGTGAGCCAGTACCGGAGAAACTCAGACAACGTCTGGGTCAACGCTTCCAATGGGTACATGACCAGGGATAACGGCAACGGGGGCATCGAATGGTGTCTGCATTACACGAAGTTCCGGTACTGGCTGAACAGCGTCCTTGATCCACGGTTCTGTAGCTGACGGAGTCGTCCCCATGAACCGAAGGCATTGGCACCTGGCACTCGCGAGCGTGTTCGCGCTCGCCGCCGCCTCGACGCTGACTGCATGGATCGTGGTCGCATCAGCAGACGATCAATACCTCGTTTCAATTCCAGCATCGATGGCCGTCCGACTTACTCCGGCAAAGGTGGTCGAGATCGCAACCGGCAGGCTCGACTCAATGGAGACCATGACAAACCCCGATAAGCAGACGCGCCGTGATCTAATCAGCGTCTCGGCCTCTCTGGGCACCAATGTGCCCGAGATTGTGGGCCGCCCTGAAGGGGTTGAAACCGGAACGGAAGGAAGAGTCTATTGGGTAGTCCGCGCCGAGGGAACATTCACTACTTTCCGCGGGCGTTTGCGCGAGCCCATAGTGGCAACGTCGGGATACATCCTCATCGATGACGGAACTGGTCTCGTCGTCGGCATGGGATGGCCATAGGCGC
This sequence comes from Candidatus Limnocylindria bacterium, assembly GCA_050691915.1. Lineage (GTDB taxonomy): Bacteria > Chloroflexota > Limnocylindria > QHBO01 > QHBO01 > JBOGSY01. The sequence continues at coordinate 4,522 of JBOGSY010000065.1, forward strand.
TTCGGTTCCCCGAACCCGACCGGCAGCGACCTGTCCTGGTCCCTTCCGGGCCACGCGTCGAAGCCGCCTTTCCCTTGCCCTGGTCTACTTTTTTATCCTCGCTGGCACCAGCGGATGTTTGCGCTCTCCGATTGATTCGACCGACGTCCCTTCGCCGAGCCCATCCTGGTCCGGAATCCAAGGGCCAGCAGATCCGTGGACGGGGGCAACGATAACCGTGCATACCACCGACACCCCACGCCTGACGCCGCGAGAAGTTGGTGAGCTGGTACTGGCGAAGCTTGAGACGAATGAACGCGACCTTGGCCGCATCCTCGTCCCAGCTCGAATTCGATCCGTAACGGCCGTCGATGCGAGCGGCCTCACTGAGGTCGAGCCGGACATCGGCGAAGAAAACCCACAGCCAGATGGCATTGTCTGGATCGTCCGTGCGGACGGCACATTTGTCGCGAACCGCGGACGGATCGACGAGCCCATCACCTCCCCATCCGGCTATTACCTCATCTCAGATGATACGGGGGCAATCCTCGGGATGGGATTCCCATAGACGTCGCCGAGAGAAGTGGCGGCCTACCGGTACTACGGAGCCTGCCCTGGCTCGGAACCGAGCCCAAGGAAGGGCATCGGTGCAGATGGGAGCTAGCTTCCTAGTCCGCCTGGTGCTGATACCCCGCTCAAATTCCGCGTAAGGGCCAAGGATTGCAGACGCCGCAAAGCGGTAAGGCGCCCCAGAGGCCCTGCCGCGAGTTAGTCGTAGCGCCCCGAGACCGCGAAAGTGACGGTGGCGGCCACCACGGCCACCGCCAGGGCCACCGCGTCCGTAGCGGTGAGCGCCGCGTCGCCGGCGAAGTACTGCGTCGCGCCGCTGGGGATGGCGCCCAGGATGGGCGGCACCACGATCCAGCCCAGCACCAGGGTGGTCGGCGCCAGGGCGCCGGGCAGGTCGACGGCCCGCGTCACCACCGCGGTGAGCAGCCCGAGGAAGGCGGACAGCAGGAGCACGAGGATGACGGCCGGCTGGTCGCGGGCGCCGGACGCCTCCACCAGCCGCACCAGGCCCTGGTCCAGGGCCGTCACCGCCACCGCCAGGAGCAGGCCCAGGACCGCGATCCGCGCGCCGCTCACCCGCCGGACCCCGGCACGGCGCGCGGTGCGTCGAGGACGCCGGCCTCCAGCGCCGCCTTCAGGCCGCGCGCGATCCGGTACGACTTGCCGGCCCCCATCACCAGCACCGCGTCGCCGGTGCGCAGGTGCTCGGCGACGTAGGCGGTGGTGGCATCCACGTCACCGGTGGCGATGGCGGGGACGGCCGAGACGCGCTCGATGGCATCGGCCAGCGCCTCGGCGGAGGTGGCGCGCAGGGACGCGTCGGTGTCGCGGCTGGCGAAGATGTCGGCGATCACGACCTCGTCGGCATCGGTGAATGCGGTCGCGAAGTCGTCGAACAGGAGCGCGGTGCGGGAGTACATGTGAGGCTCGAAGACCGCCCATAGGCGGCGATCGCCCAGGCGCTGGCGAGCGGCGGCCAGGGTCGCCCGCACCTCGGTCGGGTGGTGGCCGTAGTCGTCGTACACGATCACCCCGGCAGTATCCGCGATCAGCTCCATCCGCCGTCCGGCACCCCGGAACGTGCGCAGCGCATCGGCCAGCGCGACCGGCGCAACGCCCAGCTCGCGGGCCAGGACCAGGGCGGCGGTGGCGTTCAGGACGTTGTGGGCGCCCGCCAGCGGTGACGCGAAGACCTGGCCGAAGAGGGTGAAGGTCGCGCCACCCCCGGCGTACGCCAGCGCGCCGGCCTCCACATCTCCGCCGGGCCCGTAGCGGACGATACGCCCCTCCCAGCCGGCCAGGCGGGCGAGCAGGTCCTGCGATCCGGCATCGGCCGCGGTGGTGAGCAGCAGCCGTCCGCCCAGCGCCGGGCTCTCCGCCATGCCGCGCACGAATCGCTCCATGGAGGCGAGCACCGCCTCGCGGTCGGCGAAGTAGTCGGGATGATCCATCTCGACGTTGGTCACGATGGCGGCGGCCGGGTGGTAGTGCAGGAAGTTGTCGCCGAACTCATCCGCCTCGACCAGGAAGGGCGCCCCGTCTCCCGGGCGCACCGAAGCGCCCCAGTCCTGGATGAAGGCGCCCACCTCCACCGTCGGGTCAAGCCCGGCGCCGACCAGCAGGTGGCCCAGCAGGGCGGTGGTGGTCGACTTGCCGTGCGTGCCGGTCACAGCCAGGCCGATCCGCCCGGGGGCCGCCATCAGCTCCCCCAGCAGCGCCTGCCAGGGCACCACCGTCAGCCCGGCGGCGTCCGCCGCCCGCAGCTCCGGCAGGTCCGGGTTGGCGCGCAGGGCGGGGCTGACGGCCACCCGGTCCACGCCTGCCAGGTGCGACGGGTCGTGCCCGGCGTGGACCCGGATGCCGGCGGCGTCCAGCGGCGGCGTGTACGGCGACGGCGTGTCGGCGTCGCAGCCGTCGATCAGCGCGCCGGCCCGGTGAGCCAGCAGGGCCACGCCCGCGGCGCCGGAGCCGGCGATGCCGATGAGATGGATCCGCTCGCCCGGCCGCACCACGGCGTGCCGCCTACGACCCGTCGGCGGCGGCGGCGCGCACCTCGTCGAGCGCCAGCTCCAGGGCCAGCATGGCGGCGGCGGCCTTGTTGCCGTCGCGATCGTGGCCGAAGGCGCGATGCTCCAGCCGGACCGGGCGGCCGCGCAGCGAGACGGCGACATGATGGGTCCCGACCGGCTTGGCGTCCGTCCCGCCGTCGGGTCCGGCGATGCCGGTCACGCCCAGGCCCAGCTCCACGCCGAAGCGGCGCCGGGCGCCCTCGGCCATCGCCTCCGCCACCTCGGCCGAGACGGCCCCGTGCCGCTCGATCAGCTCGGGCGGCACGCCGAGCTCGATCTCCTTGGCCTGGTTCGTGTAGCTGATCACGCCGCCCACGAAGTAGCGGCTGGCCCCGGGGACCATGGTGATGACGTGCCCGATCAGCCCGCCGGTCGACGACTCGGCGCAGGCCAGCTTCCAGCCGCGGTCGAGCAGGGCGTCGCCCAGGCGCGCGCCCGCCAGCTCGAGCTGTGCCTCGGTGGGGGTCGACAGCATCGGTCTAGGCCGGCCTCACCGGTAGTTCTCGAACTGGAGGGCGACCGGGTAGTCCAGCCCGCGCAGGTGACCGATGACCGCCTGCAGCTCGTCCCGGCTCTTGCCGGTGACGCGCACCGCGTCGCCCTGGATCACCGGCTTGACCTTCGGATATCCCTCGCGGATGAGCTTGGCCAGCTCCTTGGCCTGCTCGCTGGTCAGCCCGCGGCGGAGGGCGATGTGCTGGCGGACCGTGCCGCCGGCCGCCGGCTCCAGCTTGCCCCAGTCGAAGATCTTGAGGCTGAGCCCACGGCGCACGGCCTTGGTCTGGATCAGGTCCTTGACCGCCGTGGCGCGGTATTCGTCATCGGCCAGCAGGGTGACCTCCGCCTTGCCGAGCTCAAGGCTGACTTTGGAGCCCTTGAAGTCGTAGCGGGTGGCGACCTCGCGCCGGACCTGGTCCAGGGCGTTGACCAGCTCCTGCTGGTCGAAGTCGCTGACGAGGTCGAAGGAGGAATCGGCCATGACGCCCCTATCTTCGCGCGTTCCGGGCGGGGCGTGCCAGTCCGGGCCGCGCGCTCTGTGTCAGATCCGGGTGACGCGCCACTCGACCACGGCCCCGGAGCCGCCCATCGTGCCCAGGTCGACCCCGTTGACGAAGAGGCGGACGGCGCCGGCGTTGCCGACCCTGATCCGGAGCGACTGCTGCGCGGCCAGCGGGACCTCCGCGCCGGGCTGCGCGTTGCGGCCGGAGACATCCGCCTTCGGGACGCCGTCCTCGTCGATCTCGAGGTACGACTGGCTGCCGGTCACCGACAGCCTGCCGCTCAGGCCAGCCGGCGGTGTGACGCTGACGCGGCGGGTGATTGGCTCGCCGGCGCCGCCGTCCACCGCCAGGTGTAGGTCCCAGGTCCCCGGCGGCAGCCCCAGGCTGCCGCTGAAGGAGCCGTCCGCGTCCGCGGTCAGGGCCAGCGGCTCAGGTGCCGCCGGCTGGGCAGGCGGCAACGGCACGTCCTGGCCGGCCAGGGTCACGACCCGGATGGTGGCCGGCGCGGGACTCACGAAGGTGGCGGTCAGGGTCAGGCCGGATCCGGGCGCCGCGCTGCCGGCCAGCTCGACGGGTCCAGCCAGGCTGGCCCCCTCCTCGGGCGCGGCCAGGGCCAGGGCGGTGCCCGGCGTGGGGCTGGGCGCCTCGTCACCGACGATGATCGTGCGTCTGACGGGCTCGCTGTCGCGGTTGGTGAGCGGATCGGTGGCCACCAGCGTCACCACGTTC
>JBOGSY010000066.1:0-8848 GCA_050691915.1 Candidatus Limnocylindria bacterium
CCTGACGCCATGCTCCGCACCCGCGTGCTGACCGCGGCCCTGCTGGCCCCCCTGGTCGTGGCCGTGGTCGTCCTGGGCGAGCCATGGCTCAGCCTGCTGGTGGGGCTGATCATCTTCCTGGCGCTGGTGGAGGTCATCGCCCTGCTGGACGCCGCCGGCTTCGAGCCGCCCCAGGTCCTGGCCCTGGCCAGCGGCGTGGGCGTGGCGGGCGCCGCCCTGGTGACCGCCAACCAGGCGCTGGTCGGCGGGCTGCTCGCCGACCTGCTGCGCGTCACGGCCGTGCCCGGCCTGCCGCTGGTCGCCTACGCCGCCGCCCTGGTGCTGGTCGCGGTGGCCAGCTTCACGCGCAGCGAACCGCGCGCCGGCTTCATCAGCTGGGCGACCACCTCGTTCGGCATCGCCTACGTCGCGCTGCTGGCGCCGTTCATCGTGCTGGTCGCCCACCTGGGCCCGGCCGATGGGTCCGCCGCCACCCCGGTTGGCGGCCTGGACCTGCGGGCCGGGTCGGCATGGGCCCTGCTCCTGATCGTGACGGTCTGGGGCTACGACACGGGGGCCTACCTCACCGGGCGCTGGCTGGGGCGCCGCCGGCTGATCGACCACATCAGCCCGTCCAAGACGGTGGAGGGCCTGGCCGGCGGCCTGGTGGCCGCCACCCTGGCCGCCGGGCTCGGCGCCTGGCTGGTGGGGCTGCCGGCCTGGCACCCCCTGGTGCTGGGGCCGCTGATCGGCCTGGCGGCCCAGGCCGGCGACCTTGCCGAGTCGCTCCTCAAGCGTGCCGCCGGGCGCAAGGAGTCGGGCGTCCTCGTCCCGGGCCATGGCGGCGTCCTCGACCGGATCGACTCGTTCCTGTTCGCGGCGCCGGCCGTGGCCGGGTACGCCATGCTGGTCGCCGGAGCCGCCACGTGACCGGCATCGCCCTGCTCGGCTCCACCGGCTCGATCGGCCGCCAGACGCTCGAGGTGCTGGCCGCCCACCCGGACCGCTTCGAGCTCCGAGGGATCGCCGCCGGGCGCGCCTCGGAGGGCTTCACGGAGCAGCTCGCCGCCTGGCCCCGGGCCCGCGCCTGGTGCGCCGAAGGGCGCCCGGCCGACATCTCCCCGGAGCGCTGGGCTGAGGGCGGGCTGGAGGAGCTGGCGACCGCCGATGGCGTCGAGCTGGTGGTGGTGGCGACGACCGGCATGACCGCGCTGCCGGCGGTGCTCGCCGCCCTGGCCGCGGGGCGGCGCGTGGCGCTCGCCAACAAGGAGACCCTGGTGACCGGTGGGCACCTGGTCGAGGCGGCCCTGCAGGCCGCCGGCGGGGACCCGCTGGAGCGGCTGCGCCCGGTCGACAGCGAGCACTCCGCGATCTGGCAGTGCCTGCTGGGGGAACGAATCGAGGATGTGCGGCGTCTGGTCCTGACCGCCTCCGGTGGCCCGTTTCGGGACGTCGAGCCGGGAGCGCTGGCGAACGTGTCGCCCGAGGACGCGCTGGCGCACCCGACCTGGCGGATGGGCCCGAAGATCACGATCGACTCGGCCACCCTGGTCAACAAGGCGTTCGAAGCAATCGAGGCTCGATGGTTGTACCGGCTCCCGTACGGTAGGATTGAGGCCGTCATCCATCCGCAGAGCGTCGTGCATTCGCTCGTCGAATTCACCGATGGCTCCTACAAGGCCCAGCTCGGGGTCCCTGACATGCGCCTTCCGATCCAATACGCCCTGACCCATCCTGAGCGGCTGCCGTCGCCCGCCCGCCGGCAGGCACCCGAGGCCTGGGGCACCCTGGAGTTCGCACCGCTCGATCCGGCGCGCTTCCCGGCCTACCGGGCCGTTCGCGAGGCGGCTGCCCGGGGCGGCAACCGCGGCACCATCCTCAACGCGGCCGACGAGGTGGCGGTGGCCGCCTTCCTCGGCGGCGCCATCGGCTTCACCCGCTTTGCGCCCATCCTGGAGGGCGCGGTCGAGCGCTGGGGAGCGGACGACGAGCCGGCGCTGGAGCAGGTCGCGGCGCTCGATGCCGAGGTGCGCTCGGCGCTGACCCTGGACCTCCGGCCGCGGGGCGCGGCCTGATGGACGTCCTGGGCACGGTCCTGGCCTTCCTGGCGGTCCTGGTCGTCCTGGTGCTGGTCCACGAGCTCGGCCACTTCATTGTCGCCAAGCGGGCGGGGGTCACGGTCCAGGAGTTCGGCATAGGCTTTCCACCCCGGATCACGTCGGTGGTCTGGCGCGGGACCCGCTACTCGCTGAACTGGATCCCGCTGGGCGGCTTCGTGAAGATGCTGGGCGAGGACGGCGACGCGGAAGCCCAGAAGATGCGGCAGCGGGGGCTCTCCGAGGCCGCGGTCGACAAGGCCATGGCCGGCGCCTTCAACCGCAAGCCGATCTGGGTCCGGCTCGTCGTCCTGCTGGCCGGCGTGCTGATGAACTTCCTGCTGGCCGGCGTGCTCTTCGCCGTCGCCCTCAGCATGCCAGTGCCCGAGGGGCGCGGGCCGCTGACGATTACCGCCATCCAGCCCGGCAGCCCTGCGGAGCAGGCCGACCTGCGACCCGGGGACGTGATCGTTGCGGCCGACGGCCGCACCTTCGAGGTCTCCCGCGAGCTGACCGCCTACGTGCGCGCGCAGGCCGGCCAGGCCGTGGAGCTTGGGATCGAGCGCGACGGCGACGGGTTCGCCGTGAGCGTCGTCCCGCGCGACCTGACCCCGGTGCAGCAGGCGCGCGGAGAGGGCCCCATCGGCTTCAGCTATGAGCCGGCCCGCTTCGTCGAGGTCGCGCCCACGGTGTCCGGCCCGGTGGATGCGGTTACGAGCGGCTTCGCCGAGGCAGGCTACCTGGCGTGGCGGATCCCCGGCGGCCTGGCCGACGCCGTCGGCGGCCTGCTGGGGCTGAACCCGAACGCCGGGGCGGCGGTCGGGCCCATCGGCATCGCCGAGGAGACCGGCAAGGTGCTGCAGGCCCCGCTGGTCAGCCAGCTGATCTTCATGGGCATCCTGTCGGTCAATCTGGCCGTGCTCAACGTGCTTCCCTTCCCACCCCTGGACGGAGGGCGGATCGCGGTCACCCTGATCGAGGCGGCGCGCCGCCGTCGCATGCCCGCCGAGCGCGAGGCGCTGATCTACCTGACCGGCTTCATGGTGCTGATCGCGCTCGTCATCCTGATCTCGATCCAGGACGTCCAGCGCCTGATCGAGGGCTGACCGGCCGGGGGCTGCCGGTGGCGATGGGAGGGGCGGACTGCTATACTCCGGGACGGTCTCGCCGACCGTGAGTGCGAGCCGAATCGATACTGATCAGGAAGAACGTGGGTCGGTTCGCCAGTCCCGCGTTTTTGTTTCTGCCCGCGAGGGCGCGAGGTGCGCACGTGAATCGAGACTTCATCGGAGCTCTGCTCCAGTTGAACGCCGAGAAGGGCGTGCCGCAAGAGATCCTCATCCACACGCTGGAGCAGGCGATCGAGTCCGCCTATCGTCGCAACGCCGACGCACCGGAGAACGTGGTGGTCAGGGTCGATCCGGAGAGCGGGCAGATCAGCGTCTACCGCGAGTACGACGTGGTGCCGACCGAGGCGGAGGTTGAGGATCCGGAGCTCCAGATGGTGGCCGCCGAGGCGCAGAAGATCGACCCCGGCACCGGCGTCGGCAGCAAGGTGCGCGTCCCGGAGAACGTGACTCAGGCCCAATTGGGCCGGATCGCGGCCCAGACCGCCGGGCAGGTCTACCGTCAGCGGCTGCGCGAGGCGGAGCGCGACGTCGTGTACTCGCAGTACGCCAGCCGCGAGGGCGAGATCATGACCGGGGTCGTGCATCGCACCACCGACCAGGCGGTGGTCCTGGACATGGGCAAGGGGGTGGAGGCCGTGCTGGCCGTCAGCGAGCAGCTGCCCGGCGAGCACTACCGCATCGGCCAGCACCTCAAGGTCTACGTCCTGGAGGTGCGGCGCACCACGCGCGGACCGGTGCTGGTCGTGAGCCGCACCCATCGCGGCTTCCTGCGTCGCCTGATGGAGATGGAGATCCCGGAGATCTACAACGGGACGGTCGTGATCCGAGGGATCGCCCGGGAGGCCGGAAGCCGCTCCAAGGTGTCGGTCGAGAGCCGGCAGCCGGGCGTGGACGCCAAGGGCGCGGCGGTGGGGCAGCGCGGCGCGCGGATCCAGGCGATCGTGGCCGAGCTCAACGGCGAGAAGGTCGACATCGTGCTGTGGCACGAGGATGCGGGCCAATACGTGGCCGAGGCGCTGTCGCCGGCCGAGGTGCTGAGCGTCCGGATCGACGAGGAGCACAAAATCGCGAACGTCATCGTGCCGGAGCGCCAGCTCAGCCTGGCCATCGGCAAGGAGGGCCAGAACGCACGCTTGGCCGCCAAGCTGACCAGCTGGCGGATCGACATCCGGTCGGATGCGGGCGTGGCGACCGCCGCGGCGGCGCACGACGGTCCGGAGGCCGACGGCGCGACGGCCGAGGAGGCGCCGGCCGATGCCGAAGCGAAGGCCTGACCACGTCCCCATGCGGACCTGCGCGGCCTGCCGCCAGGTTCGCCCCAAGCGGTCGATGACCCGGCTGGTGCGACGCACCGACGGAACCGTCGCGACCGACCCCACCGGCAGGGCCGCCGGGCGGGGGACCTACATCTGTGATGACCCTGCCTGCCGGGAGCCGCGACGCCTGGCCGAGGCAGTCAAGCGAGCGCTCGGCGCGGCCGCGGAGCCGGGGACGTTCATGCTCGAGGTGAAGGATGCCGCCACGTAGATACCAGCCACGACGCGGGCCGCGCCCGCAGCGCCGGCGCAACGCGCCCGGCGGTGCGGCGCTGGCCGATGCGCCCAGCACCCCAATCCGGCCGGCGGGGCCGGTCGACCTGCCGTCATCGGTGACGGTGACGGACCTGGCCGAAGCCCTGGGCGTCAGCCACGCCGACGTGATCAAGGAGCTCATCCGCAACGGGATCTTCGCCACCATCAACCAGTCGATCGACTTCGACACGGCCTCGCTGGTGGCCGGCGAGCTGGGCATCGAGACGGTGGAGCGCGGTGCGGCGGAGCGCGCAGCCGCGGAGGCGGCCTCGGACCAGGGCATCGTGGCGCCCGGCGCGGAGGCGACCGACGGCGGCGGCAAGCCCCAGCTGTTCACCGATGACGCCCCGGCCGACCTGGTCACGCGCGCTCCGATCGTGACGATCATGGGCCACGTCGACCACGGCAAGACGAGCCTGCTGGACGCGGTCCGCAGCACCCGGGTGGCGGCCGGGGAGCGCGGGGGGATCACCCAGCACATCGGTGCCAGCGAGGTGGTGCACAACGACAAGCGGATCGTCTTCCTGGATACGCCCGGCCACGAGGCCTTCACGGCAATGCGCGCCCGCGGCGCGCAGGTGACGGACATCGCCATCATCGTGGTGGCGGCCGATGACGGCGTGATGCCCCAGACCCGGGAGGCGATCGACCACGTCCGCGCCGCGCGCGTGCCGATGATCGTGGCCATCAACAAGATCGACAAGCCGGACGCCAACCCCGACCGGGTGAAGCAGGAGCTGGCCGACATCAACGTCCTGATCGAGGAGTACGGCGGCGACGTCATCGCCGTGCCGGTCTCCGCCAAGCAGCAGCTCGGGCTGGACGACCTGATGGAGATGATCCTGCTGGTCGCCGACCTGCAGGACCTCAAGGCCAATCCCAAGCGGCCGGCGGTGGGCACCATCATCGAATCGAAGGTCGAGAAGGGCCGGGGCAACGTGGCGACGGTGGTGGTGCAGACCGGCACCCTCAAGGTCGGCGACATCGTGGCCGCCGGCCGCACCCACGGCCGCGTCCGTGCGTTGCAGAACGCCGCCGGCAAGCGCGTCAAGACGGCGGAGCCGGCCACGGCGGTGGAGATCATCGGCCTCGGCGACCTGCCGGAGGCGGGCGACATCCTGCGGGTGGTGGACGACGAGAAGGCCGCCCGCGACATGGCCGAGGCCGCCGCAGGCGCGACCGGGGCCGACGGCAAGGCGGCCTCCACCCTGGAGGATATCTCCGCCCAGATCCAGGCCTCGGAGGTCAAGGAGCTGCGGGTCGTGCTCAAGACCGACGTGCAGGGCTCTTTGGGCGCCATTCGCCACGCGCTCGAGCGGCTGAACAGCAGCGAGGTGCGGATCCAGATCCTGCGCGAGGGCGCGGGCGATATCAACGAGTCGGACGTCCTGCTGGCCTCCGCCTCGGAGGCGGTGGTCATCGGCTTCAACACCAAGCCGGATCCCGGCGCCCAGCGCGCGATCGACGCGTCGGGGGTGGACGTGCGCCTGTACGACGTGATCTACAAGCTGACCGATGACGTCGGGGCGGCGCTGCAGGGCATGCTCGCCCCGAAGCTGATCGAGCGGGTCGAGGGCCACGCCGAGGTGCGGATGGTCATCAAGGCCGGCCGCGCCGGCAACGTGGCCGGCTCCTACGTCACCGACGGGCGCATCGTGCGCGGCGGCCAGGTCCGCCTGTTCCGGGGCGGCAAGCAGGTGTCCGAAGGCCGGATCGAGTCCCTGAAGCGGTTCAAGGACGATGTCCGGGAGGTGGCCTCCGGCTTCGAGTGCGGCATCGGGCTGACTGTCGACGAGATCGCGGAGGGCGACGTGATCGAGTGCTACCAGATGGTGGCGGAGTCCGCCTGAGCACCCCGATGAGCCAGCGGACGGACCGCCTCGACAGCCAGCTCAGGCAGGAGCTGATGGACCTGCTGCAGCGCGAGATGAAGGACCCCCGGGTGGGCTTCGCGACCATCACCCGGGTGGAGACCGCCCGCGACCTGGGGCACGCGCGGGTCTGGGTCAGCGTGTACGGGACCGATGAGGATCAGGCCCGCTCGATGGACGCCCTGCGCGACGCGGCCCCATGGCTGCGGCGCCGGCTGGGGGAGCGCCTCCGCATCCGCCACGTGCCGGAGCTGAGCGTGCGCCGCGACGACTCGATCGAGAGCGGCGATCGCGTGCTGCGCATCCTGCGCGAGATCGAGGACGATGCGCCTCCGACGGGGAACGACGGGTGAGGGAGGTCGTCGAGGTCCTGCGCGACGCCCGTCGCGTGACCGCCATCTGCCACGAGAACCCGGACGGCGACACGCTGGGGGCCGCCATCGCCGTCGCGATCGCCGCCGAGCGGCTGGGGAAGGCCGCCGAGGTGGTGAGCGCGGACGTGCCGCCCCCGTTTCTGGCGTTCGTCCCGCGGATCGCCGGCGTGCGGCGCGCACCGGCGCTGGAGCCGGACGTGGCGGTGGTGGTGGATGCCGGCGATCTGGCGCGCACCGGCGCCGTGGCGACCGACCACGCCGACTGGCTGGCGGCCGCCCGGATCGTGAACATCGACCACCACGTCTCCAACCCGCGGTTCGGCGCGGCCAACTGGGTGGACCCCGCGGCGGCGGCCACCTGCGAGATGATCGCCCTCCTGCTGCCCGAGCTGGGGGTGGAGCTCGACGCCGAGCTGGCCACGGTGCTGATGGCCGGCATCGTCCAGGACACCCACACTTTCGCCCATCCCAATGCCACGCCGCGTACGCTGCGGGTGGCCGCCACGCTGCTGGAGGCGGGTGCCCCCCTGTCGCGCATCAACCGGGCGGTCTACGCCGACAAGCCGTTCAGCACCCTGGCCCTGTGGGGCCGGATGCTGGCCGGCATCGCCCAGCGCTGCGAGGGCCGGATCGTGCACGCGTCCATGACCCTGGAGATGTTGCGCGAGGTGGGGGAGGAGCCGAACGCCTCGGAGGGCTTCGTGGACCTGCTGGGCTCAACCCGCAGCGCGGACGTGACCATTCTCTTCAAGGAGGTTGACCCCTCCACCACCCGGGTCAGCGTGCGCACCACCGAACGGGCCGATGCGGTGGCGATCACCTCCGCCTTCGGCGGCGGCGGCCATGCCCGGGCGGCCGGCTGCACCCTGGCATCTCCGCTGGCGGAGGCCCGCGAGCTCGTCCTGGCGGAGTGCGAGCGCCAGCTCGCCAGGGGCGATGCTGGGGGTCGTTAACCTCGACAAGCCGGTCGGCCCGACCTCGCACGACATGGTCGGCCTGCTGCGCCGCCTGACCGGGACGCGCCGGATCGGGCACGCCGGCACCCTGGACCCGCTGGCGTCGGGCGTGCTTCCCATCCTGGTCGGCGTCGCGACGCGCTTCAGCGAGGAGCTCACCGGCGGCGGCAAGCGCTACGAGGCGGTCATTCGGCTGGGGGTGCGCTCCGCCACCGACGACGGCGAGGGGCCCCTGGAGCCCGGGTCCGGCCCCCTCCCGCCGCAGGCGGAGGTGGAGGCCGCTCTGGCCGAGCTGGTCGGCACCTTCGCGCAGCGCCCCCCGGCCTTCTCCGCGCGCAAGCAGGCTGGCCGCATCGCGCACCGCGCCGCTCGCTCGGGCGATCCGATCGAGCTGGCGCCGCGGGTCGTGACGGTCCACGGCCTGGACCTGCTGGAGCTGCGTCCCGGCGATGGCTGGCTGGACGTGCACCTGGACATCCGCTGCGGACCGGGGACCTACATCCGCGCCATCGCCCGCGACATCGGTGAGCGGCTGGGGGCCGGCGGATACCTGCACGCGCTGCGCCGCACGGAGGCGGCGGGGCTCTCGGTCGCCGACGCCGTGACGCCGGCCGCGCTGGAGGAGCTTGCCGCCGGCGGACGCCTGGCGGAGGCGGTACTGCCGATCGCCGACCTGCTCCCGCTGCCCCGGCTGCGGCTGGAGGCCAGCGAGGCGGCGCGCTTCGCCCACGGGTCGGCGGTGCGCATCCAGGCCGGCGCCACCGGCGAGGGCCGCATGGCGGTCTTCGGCGGGGACGAGCTGCTGGGCATCGGCTCGCTGCGGGCCGGCCTGCTGCAGCCGGAGAAGGTCGTGGCTCCGCAGGGCGTGGGG
>JBOGSY010000067.1:0-8809 GCA_050691915.1 Candidatus Limnocylindria bacterium
GAGTCAGGGTGTAGACGTCCTCGATCCGCATGGCCATGGCCAGGAACATGACCACCAGCACCATCAGCATCCCGCCCATGGTCGGGGTGCCCGCCTTGGTCTCGTGCCCCACCGGCCCCTCCGCCCGGATCTGCTTGCCGAACCCCAGGCGCTGAAGGAGGCCGATATAGATCGGTCCCAGCAGCACGACCCCCACGAACGCCAGCAGCAGGGCCAGCAGGATGCTCAGCAGCGTCACGCGGCGCCTCCCGCCGGCCGGAGGGCGGCGACCAGCCGGTCGAGCTCGATCCCGCGCGAGGCCTTGACCAGGACCACGTCACCCACGCCCGGACCCAGGGTTTCGTCCAGGACCGATGCCGCCTCGGCGGCGTCCGCGGCGATCCCCACCCGGGCCAGCCCGGCCGCCGATGCCGCCTCCGCGATCCAGCGCCCGCGCTCCCCCACCGCCACCAGCCCATCGACGACCTCCGCCGCCCGGCTGCCGATCTCGCGGTGCAGCCGCTCCTCGTCAGGGCCCAGCTCGAGCATGTCGCCCAGCACGGCGTAGCGCCGCCGGCCGGCGGCGACGGGGGTCTCGGCCAGGAAGTCGAGGGCGGCCCCCACGCTCACCGGGGAGGCGTTGTAGCTGTCATCCACCAGCGTCGCTCCGGACGCCGCCTCCACGATCTCCATCCGGTGCGCCGCGCGGCTGCCGGCCGCCAGCGCGGCCTGGACCTCGTCGAGCGGCACGCCGAAGCGCTCCGCCACGGCGACGGCGGCCAGGGCATGGGGCACCAGGTGGCGGCCGGGCGTGCCCGAGCGCAGCCGGCGGCTGCCCCACGGCGCGCGCAGGGTGAACGCGGTGCCGGCCAGGCCCATGGAGACGACCTCCTCGGCCCGGACATCCGCCGCGGCCGAGAGGCCGAAGGTGCAGGCCTGCGCGCGGCTGACGTCGCGCATCGTCGCCACCCGCGGGTCGTCGGCGTTCAGGACGGCCAGGCCGCCGGCGGGGAGCGCGGCCGGCAGCTCCGCCTTGGCCCGGGCGATGGCGTCCAGGCTGCCGGCGCGCTGCAGGTGGGTGGGGTGCACGGCCAGCACCACCCCGACCTCCGGGCGCGCGATCTCCGCCAGCCGCGCGATCTCGCCCTCCGTGTACATGCTCATCTCCAGCACGGCCAGCTGATGCGCCGGCTCCAGCTGCAGCAGGGTCATGGGCAAGCCGCTCTCGGAGTTCAGGTTGCCGCGGTTGCGGAGCACGTGGTGGGTGGTGGCCAGCACGTCCGCCAGGATCTCCTTGGCGATCGTCTTGCCGGTCGACCCGGTGATCCCCACCACCCGGGCCGCGGATCGGCTGCGCCACCAGGCGGCGAGCTCCTGGAGGGCGGTGAGCGGGTCCGCCACCTGCACCACGGCGGCCGCGGCAAAGGGCGGCAGCTCCACCGGACGCGAGACCAGGGCCACGGCGGCCCCGTTGCGCAGCGCCTCGGCGACGTAGCGGTGGCCGTCGACCCGCTCCCCGCGCAGGGCGACGAAGCAGCAGCCCGGAGTGACCTGGCGAGAGTCGACGGCGGCGGCGGTGAAGGAGGTGACGGTGGTGGGGCGAAGGAGGCGGCCGCCGGTGGCGGCCAGGAGGTCGTCCAGGCTGATCGACGAGGGCACGCGGCTACCCCTGGCTGCTCGGGCCGAGTCTAGCAGCCTCAATTGCCGGCAACCGGCTGGGCCGATCGGTCCGGCGGGATGGCCAGGTAGTCCAGCACCTGGGGGGCCAGCGAGCGGAACAGGGCGTCCGGACGCTCGGCGATCTGGTACAGGCCCCAGGTCGCGGGGCGATGGACCAGGATCAGGGTCACCAGCTTCGGGTCGCTGGCCGGCATCAGGCCGATGAAGCTGGAGTCGATCCAGCCGTCGATGTAGCGCTGCACGGTCCGGGTCTCGTAGACCGGGTTGCCCGCCGCATCGGTGCCGGTCCGCACCCGCTCCTGCACCGGCCCGGCGATCTGGGCCGTTCCCGTCTTGCCGGCGATCCCGTAGCCCGGGATGGAGGCCGCCTGGGCGATCCCGTCGTCCACGGCATGGGTCAGCAGGTCGAGCACGGTGTCGGCGGTCTCCTGCCGCATGATCCGCTCACCCGGCTCGTGCTCCGCGGGGTGGTAGGTCCCGTCGGGCGTGGTCCAGCCGGCCACCACGTGGGGCGTGACCAGGGTGCCGCCGTTGCCGATCGCCGCGTAGCCGGCCGCCAGCTGCAACGACGTCACCGACAGGCCCTGCCCGAAGGCGTTCTGGGCGGCGGTCAGGTCCCCCGACCCGTTGGGGCCGTCCGGGTTCCACACCACCCCGGTGGCCTCGCCGGCGATCTCGACCCCGGTCGGCGAGCCGAAGCCGAACCGCCGGAAGGCCTCGTACAGGCGCTCGCGGCCCAGGGTCAGCCCGATCCTGGCGGCGCCCACGTTGTTCGACAGCATCAGCACCTCGCCCGCGGTGATGGGCCCGTGCCCGTACCGGTGGGTATACCGGTCCGCGTTCTGGATACGGACGCCCGACAGGCGCAGGTTGTTGTCGTCGTCGAACGTATCGGTGTTGGTGATGGCGCCGGCATCCAGCGCGGCGGCGACGGTGAACGCCTTCATCACCGAGCCGGGCTCGTACTGGCGCGCCACCGCCGGGTTGGTGAAGAGGGCGGCGTCGATCTCGCCGTAGCTGTTGGCGTCGAACGAGGGGAAGGAGGCCAGCGCCACGATCGCGCCGCTGTCCACGTCCATCACCAGCCCGGTGACACCCTTGGCCGCGTTCCGCTGGTACGTGCGCCACATGGTCGCCTCCAGAAGGTGCTGGAGGCCGGCGTCCAGGGTCAGGTGCAGGTCGGAGCCGTCCACCGGCTGGCGCAGCTGGCGCACCGAGTCGGCGATCTGGCGCCCGATGACGTCGCCCTGGGCGGTGACCGACCCCGGCAGCCCGGCCAGCAGGGCGTCCTCCGCGCCCTCGACGCCGTACTGCCCGGAGCCCTCCACGTTGACGAAGCCGAGGACCTGGGCCGCCAGCGTGGTCCCCGGCGAGGTCCCGGCCACGGGGTAGACCCGCTTGGTCTCGGCCAGCATGCCGACCCCGCGCAGGTCCAGGTCCGCGACCCGGTCGGAGACGGCAGGGTCGACCCGCCGCCGCAGCCAGACCCACGGGTCGTCGCGCTCCAGGCGCTCGCGCAGGGTCTCCAGGTCCAGGCCCAGGACCGGCGCCAGCAGTGCCGCGGTGCTCTCCGCGTCCTCGATCGCCGGCGGCGTGGCGAAGACCGACTTCAGTGCGACCGAGGTGGCCAGCAGCCTGCCGTTGGCGTCGGTGATCTCACCCCGCTCGGCGGGGATCTCCTCCGTCTGGGCGAGCTGGCTGTCGGCGATGGCGACCAGCCGCTCGCGGTCCACAACCTGCCACCAGGTGAGGCGCACCCCGATCCCGCCGGCGACCAGGGTCGCCACGATGAGCAGGAGCAGGGCGCGGGCACGGCTGTCGGTCCTGGCAAGCATCGGTCTCTCCGTCCGTTCGCCCATCCGGGCGCAACGGACACGCTATGGATGGGATGGTTCGGTCGATGTCGGTGCGAAGGTGACGGCCTCGGCGGGCAGCGGCACCAGCCGCAGGTTGAATCGCGCCCGTCGCTCGATGACGATCGGCGAGCGCGCCTCGCCGATCCGGTAGATGAGCTGCTGCTGCTCCGCGCGCAGCTCCGCCACCTCCGCCCGGAGGTCGGCGATGCGGTAGCCGGTGGCGGCCACGTGGCTCGACTGGGTGAGGTAGAAGAGCGCGACCGCGGCGGCCGCGGCGATGGCCACCAGCAGCCCGCTGATCCCCGTCATCTCCCGGCGCCGCCGGCCCGCCCCCGAGCGGGATCGCGGTCGCCCCGACGGGCGGGGGCGCGCCCGCGGACGGCGGCCCAGGATGCCGATCCCGGTCGCCGGGCGAGCTCCGATGACGGCCATGACGGCGCGTCCGCCTACGCCGCGCTGCGGGTGGGCAGCTGCACCGCCCAGGAGGTCGGCGACTCGAAGTCGAGCCCCTCCTCGATCTCGATGGCGGTGATGCTGTCGGACAGCCAGTACTGCTCCTGGCTCACGTCGCGGGCGCGGCGCTCGCGGACCTCGCGCTGCCGGGCGGAGTACATCCTCCGGCGGCTGGCCTGGTGGCGTGGACGACCTCGGCTCATGGTGCGGACCCTCCTCACGATGGCTGGCTGCTCGCCGGGGCGAGCTTTTCGGCGACCCGCAGCCGGGCGCTGCGGGCGCGACGGTTCCGACGTACCTCGTCGGCGCTGGGCGTGATCCCCCTGCGCGCGAGCACCCGCAGCTGGGCGCGGTGCCCGCAGGTGCAGACCGGGGGGAGCGGCTCCTCGACGCAGTCACGGCTCTCGCGGGCCATGAAGCGCTTCACGATCCGGTCCTCGCCGGAGTGGTAGCTGATGACGGCCAGCCGCCCACCGGGCCGCAGCGCCGCCAGCGCCCCGCTAAGGCCCGCGCTCAGGACCTCCAGCTCGCGGTTGACCGCGATGCGGAGCGCCTGGAAGGTGCGGGTGGCGGGATGCAGGCGGCCGGCGTCGGCCCCCCTGGCAGGGGCGGCGCGGGCGACGACGGCGGCCAGGTCGGCGGCGCTCACCAGCCGGCCCTCCGCACGCGCCGCCAGGATCGCCTTCGCGATGCGGCCCGCACGGCGCTCCTCACCAAACGTCGCGAGGATTCCGGCGAGCTCTCGCTGCGACGAGCGGTCGATGAGCTCAAGGGCCGATACACCACGGTCTTCATCGAATCTCATGTCCGGCGGCCGGTCGGCCGCGAAGCTGAACCCGCGTTCCGGGTCCGCCAGCTGGTAGCTGGACAGGCCCAGGTCGAAGAGGACCGCGTCGAGCGGGACGAAGCCGCCCTCGGTGGCCGCGTCGTAGAGCTGGGCGAAGTTGGCCTGGCGCAGCACGGCCCGATCGCCGTACTGCGCCAGCACGCGTTCCGCCTCCGCGATGGCCGCCCGGTCGGCGTCCAGGCCGAGCAGGCGACCATCCGGAGACGAGGCCTCCAGCAGCCGGTCGGCGTGCCCTCCGCCCCCGACCGTGCAGTCCGCGACGGAGCTGCCGGGCCGCACGTCGAGAGAGGCGAGAACCTCGTCGACGAGGACCGGCAGGTGCCCTTCTCCCATTCGCAGCCGCACCTCAGTGGTCGGGTGGCGGGCCGATCGGCCCGGAGACGCATGAATGGCGGGTTCGTGACGTGCGTCATGGCGTCGCGCCCGCTAGATCCCGAGGTCGGCCAGATGCTCGGCGAGCGCCTCCGGCTCGTCCTCGATCCGGGTCCGATATGGCTGCCAGGCCGTGGGCGACCACAGCTCCAGCCGGTTCAGGGCCCCGACCACCACGACCTCCCCCTCCGTGATGCCGGCGTACTCGCGCAGGTAGCTCGGGACCAGGACCCGGCCCTGGCGGTCGAGCTCGACCTCCACCGCACCGGATGACATGAACCGCGCGAACTCGCGTGCCCGCGGGTTGGTCAGTGGCAGGGACCGCAGCTTGGCGGCCAGGTCCTCCCACTCGTCCTGGGGGAAGAGGCCCAGGCAGCGGTCCAGCCAGCGCGCCAGGGTGGCTCCCGCTCCCAGGCGTGCGCGGAAGCGCGCGGGGACCGCGACCCTGCCGCGGTCGTCCAGCGCGTGCTGGAACTCGCCGGTGAGGAAGGAGGCCCGTTCCATGATGCCTGCTGTCTACCACTAGTCCCCATTTGGCCCCACTTTGGACCACAGGGCGCCATTCTACAGGCCAAGCGGCACCCGTCAAGCGATTTCGTGCAGGGGGCATGGGACGATGGTCCTGGTACCCATCGGCAGCGGGCATCGCCCGGCGGGGCAGCGCGGGTGGGAGGCCGGCGGACGCGGCTAGAGCTCGTCCTCGGGCAGCAGGATCGAGCGGCGGGTGCCGTCGGCGGCCCGGTAGACCTCGCGGATGAAGAACGACCCGGACTCGCCGGCGATGTAGGAGAAGCCGGTGTAGTCCCCGCTGATCGTGCGCCAGTGGTGCAGCCCGTTGGGGGCGGTGACCTCCTCCACCGAGGCGAAGCTCCAGTCGTTGAAGCCGGCGGGGCGCTCGGCCAGGATCTCGCCCGCGGCGTTCACCTGGTAGATGACGTAGTCGCCCTGGTGGACGCTGACCTCGAAGCCGACGAACTCGTCCTGGGGAGCGGGCGTCGGCTCCGGCGGAGGCGTCTCCGGCAGCGGCGTGGGAGAGGGCGGCTCGGCGGTGGGCACCGCGGTGGCCGACGGGGCGGGCGTGGCCTCGAGCGTCGCGGAGGGGGTGGGCGTCGTTTGGGCCACGCCATCCGGCTGGCCCAGGAACACGAACGTGCCGGCCCCCACCCCCACCGCCAGCAGCAGGGCCAGCGCCAGGACCGCCAGCCGCCGCCCCCCACCACCACCGGCCGGGGCCGGTGCCGGGGCTGGCGGCTGCGGCGCGGGAGGCATCGGCTGGGGACGGCGCAGCGCCTCCAGCTCCTCGGTCGGGATCACCAGCACGCCGCGCAGGTAGCGCGGGCAGTTGCCGTAGCCGCGCTGCAGGCAGACCTTCTGCTGCTGCTCGGCCGAGAGCTCCGCTGGATCGCCGAAGGCGTAGCAGCGATGCTCATCGGTCACGCCGTCGCGATACTCGGTCCGGGCCTCGGCCAGGCCCAGGAACGGACAGACAGTGTCCGGGCGCTTGGCCAGCTCCTCGAACAGGGCGCGCCGCTCCGCCTCGCGAGCCGCCTCCTCGTCCTGCCGGTGCCTGCCACGACCGAACACGTTCCGCTGGATCCTCCGACTCCATCGCCGGCCGCGCGGCCCTCCGCGGCCGGCGGCGCATCCTGAGTCTAGCGTGACCGTCCCCCAACGGCGCGCCCCGGTGAGGGGTACGAACGCGCCATTGAGCGTGAACGAACGCCGGGGCTAGGCTTGTGGTGGAGCAGCGGCGTGGCCCCGAGCGAACCGCGGAACGGGATGAGGATGGCACTCGAAAAGTTCGACGGCACCCAGCGCAACATGGTCCCCCGCCAGGGGCGCATCAGGCGCTGCCGCGTGCGTCACGTGACGATCCTGCCCGGCACCGAGCTCCCCACCGTGCAGGTGGACTGCCTGCTGGGCGGCCGCGATCACCCGCTGCCGCTGGGCACCATGGACGAGGCACGGCTGATCTGCAACGCGTGCACGGCCACCACCGTCTGGCGCGCCGACGAGGACTGAGGGCGGTAGCCCACCTGTCGAGCCCGCAGTCTCCGGGGACCGACCGGGCGATCGAGCTGGCTTGCCCCTGGAGGGCGGCCTGTAAGCCGAGTTCTGTCACGCGACCGATTCGCATCGGTCCCGCGGACGGCCATCCATCTGAGCGACCTACCCGAGGGCTGAGCGAGCAGCCTGCTGCGGCGCGAACGCCGCCTTGCGCCCTCCTATTCGGTCTTGCTCCGGCTCGAGCTTGCCGCGTTTCACTCCCGCTTACGCGGGCATCGTCACTGTGGCGCTGGTCCTCGCCTCACGGCGGACGGGCGTTACCCGCGAACCTGCTCTTTGGAGCTCGGACTTTCCTCGGACGCCGCCTTTCGGCGATCGCGCCCGCGGCCGTCCAGCCGCCTCCAGGGACGATCATTGTACCCGATTCGAACGGACGTTCGGTCCGGGCTAGAGGCAGAGCCCCTCGCTCACGCCGCGCCGGCAGTGGGTCCGCATCCGGGCGGCCAGCAGGCGCCACCGGCCGTCCTCCCCCGGCCGCATGGAGAGCTGCGCCTCGTCGCCCGCCACGCTGTCGTCCAGGGACCCGACGACGTACACCACCGCGATCGCCCCGCCCTGGCCGTCGTCACCCAGCAGGTGGGCGGTGACGTCTGGCGCCTGGGCGTCACGCCCGGCCCGGATATCTTCCACCGCCGCGGCCAGGAGGTCCCTCGCGCTGGCGAAGCCGTCGCCCTGTGGGCCCAGGTGGGCGGGAGGCGTGCCCGCGTCGCTCCAGGCGGTCGCGCCCTCGGACCCCGGGAATGGGGGCGGCGCGGTCAGGACGGCGGTCGGCTCCGGCGTGCCGCAGCCGGCCAGAAGCAGGACGCTGACGGTCATGGCGGCCAGGACCCGGTAGCCGGCAGCGGTCGGGGTCATGCATCATCCCCACGCTGGTCGATGGCGACGTTGGAGAGCCGGTCCGCCTCGCGGTTCAGCTCGCGCGGGACGTGCGCCACCGTGTAGCCGGCAAAGCGCCCGAAGAGCTGCATCACCCTGGCGTGCAGGGGCTTCAGGTCGGGATGCTTGACCCGGTAGCGGCCGGAGATCTGGCGCGCCACCAGCTCCGAGTCGGTGCGCAGGTCGACGTGGGTCGCGCCGCGGGCGATCGCCTCCTCCAGGGCCAGCTGGACCGCCGTCCATTCGGCGAAGTTGTTGGTCCGCTCGCCCAGGAAGACCGCCAGCTCCGCGACCAGGGAGCCGTCGGCGGCGTCGCGCAGCACGGCTCCCGCGCCCGCCGGGCCGGGCTTGCCACGCGCCGCGCCGTCGGTGTGGATCTGCAGGCGCCGCGCCCGCGGCGCCATCGGTCCGGCCGCCTCAGCCCTCCTCGCCGCCATCCTGCTCCGTCGCCGCGGATCGCGATCCGGTCACGCGGCGCCAGAGCGCCTGGACCGGATCGTAGTAGGCATCCGCGACCCGCTCCTTGAGCGGGATGATCGCGTTGTCGGTGATCTTGATGTGCTCCGGGCAGACCTCGGTGCAGCACTTGGTGATGTTGCAGTAGCCGATCCCGCCGTCGTCCTTCAGGTCCCGCCGGCGATCTGCGCGATCCATGGGGTGGAGTTCCAGCCCCGCCACC
>JBOGSY010000068.1:0-8648 GCA_050691915.1 Candidatus Limnocylindria bacterium
TCCCCTCCGCTCGCAAGGTTCATTGCAAGGTTGGTGGCGTAGCCTGCGGGGTGGATCGGTGGGGATCGGTCCCGTGCATCCCCGCCCATGGCGCACCGCAATGGCCCGGAGGAGGGGCTGGCCAGCGACCCGAGCCGGGGGTACGTTAGTCCCACGGTATCCGCCGGTGTGGCGGGACCGGTACTATCCGGCGCCATCCGAGCGGCACCGGCAACCGCCAGCCAAGACACGCGACGTTGTGCCCACGACGTGACGCGGTCGACGCAAGGGAGAGGGAATTGCGCGACTTTCGGAGGTGGTTCGCCGACCGCCGAATCCGACGCCCCCCACGAGGACAGTCGCTGGTCGAGTTCGCCCTCACCTTGCCGATGCTGCTCATCCTGCTCCTCGGCGTCGCGGATTTCGGACGGTTGTTCGCCAACGGCATCGTCGTTGAGGCCGCCACACGGGACGGTGCCGAGGCAGCTGCGCAAGAATACGTCCAGCTCCAGCGGAACCAGCCAGGCGGCGTCCTCGATGCTGATGACTATGCCCGCCTGCATGCGCTGGTCCTCGAGGTTGTCTGCGAAGAGGCGGAGACCCTTCCGAACCGGACCGCATCAGGGACCCCTCCAACGTGCTCCATGCCGTACGCAGCCGTTTGTGTCCATGATGGGCCGACGGCGGGAGACGATCCTGCGAACGGAGGAAACTGCGGGGGCGAGGCAGCGGGTGCCCCTGCCGAGTGCTCGAACATGGACGCACCCTGGGAAGCGTCGATCGAGCAGTCCCCATATCCGGCTCCGCCCGAGCCGAACGATCCCCTTGCATATGTCGAAGTCCGCGTCTGCTACCGCTTCACGACCCTCTTCAACCTGAACGTCGACCTACCGTTCGGCTGGGGCATGCGGGTCGGAGAGTTCTGGCTTCAGCGGGACCGCATCTTCGCGGCGGGAACTTACTGAGATGCGGCGGCGGGCGCAGGATTGCCTGGCGGGCAGCCACTCGGGTGGGCAGGCGATGGTCGAGCTAATGCTGGTGTTGCCCCTCTTCCTGATGATTCTGGTCGGGATCATCGTGCTGGGGATGGGGATCTTCTTCCAGCAGCAGGTCACGAATGCCGCACGCGAGGCTGCGCGCTTCGCGGCGATCCACAGCGCCACCGCTCAGCGATCTGTCGTCGGGTGGCTGGATCCCAACTCAGAGGACCCGCCCGGAAGCGGCGTGAGCGGTACCTACGCGGCATTCCAGCCGGATACGTATAACCGATGGGACGAGCCGAGCGATGGGTGGCCGAACATGACGGCCCACGCGCGCAGCCTGGTCTTCGGACTTAACTCGAACGGCGTGCATATTGCCGCGTGCTGGTCCGGCTACCGAAACGACTCGAACAACGCCTTTGATGCTCCGCCTGACGAGCTGACCATCGACATCGGGGGCACGTCGGTGCCGTATGCGACGACGTACAGCCAATGCACGATCGATAGCCAGGACCCAACGACGAACCCGGATGCGATCGGTTGTACGCCCGGTCTGCCAACCCATGACGAGGCCAGCAGTATGTCCGAAGGTCAGGGGGTAATCATCGGCAACCGCGTAACGGCATATGCCTGCTACGTCTGGACGCCGCCGCTCGCAGGGTTCCTCCTCATCCCCGGAGAGGTCGCCCTGCGCGCCGTAATCACCGAACCCATCCAGCGCCAGCAGTAGAGGGGCCAGATCGTGACGCGCCGCACATCCAACGAGCCACGTGGCCAGGTCCTGCTGATGGTCGCGTTCGCCCTCGTGGTCCTCCTGGGCATCCTTGCCCTCGCATTCGACCTGGGCTTCTCGTGGATGCTGCACCGGAAGGAGCAGAACGCGGCCGATCCGGGGGCCATCGCTGCTGCGAGATGGCTGAAGGACTCACTGGGCGACACGGCGGTGGTGGCGGACGTCCAGGACGAGATGAACGCCGATGCCTGCTTCTACGCCCAGCAGAATGGGTTCTTCGTCGACGATGCCGGTTGCGCCGCGGCCTTGGCGGCCGGGGACCTGCAGGTGCATTCCCCTCCGATAAGTGGTTCTTACGCAGGATCGGAGGGCAGGGTTCAGGTCATCATCCACGATACGCATCCGACATTCTTTGCGCGCATCTGGGGCCAGACGGAGGCCGCTGTCACGACCGCTGCGGTCGCGGCCAATGACACCGGGAACTCGAATTCGAGTTCCCTCGTGGCCCTGCAGCCGGTGTGTAGTGGCGGTTCGGCCGGGACCGTCAGCGGCGGGGGGACAGTCGAGATCTTCCCACTCAACCCAACGCAGGAAGGCGGGTACGTCCACGTGAACTCGCCTTGTGGCAGCTCAACGAATGATGTCTGCGACAATGGCTCCGGCTCAAGCGCGTTGGCCGTCAGCGGTGGTGGCACGCTCATCACCCCGTACGCCTACGTGGTTGGGACATGCGTTGAGAACGGCACCGACCCGGACAACTCAAATCCCGGGATCTGGTGCGACGACACCTTCACGGACGACTCGTGCATCGACGAGGGCCACTACCCGCCAATTGCTGATCCTCTAGCAGGAGTGCCTGAGCCCCAGATCGAGGATTTTCCGAACGCCACCTGCCCCGATGGAACGCCATCCACGCCAGCCTCCACCCAAGGGTGCGAACTCCGGAACGGCACGCCCAACTGCCCCGATGAGGTAACGGGGCCGTCCGTCTGCCACCTCTATCCGGGCGTGTACTACGGTGGATGGGTCGTAGGGTCGAACGTACGGGTCGAGCTGGATCCCGGCCTCTACATTCTTGCCGGAGGTGGGATCCGTCTCCAGGGCGTCAGCTCCTCCATCGAGGCCGTCAGCAGCCCCAGTGGGACAGAGGCCCGCGTCACGATCTTTTCCACTGACGGGCCCGGATGCCCGGGCATTGCCGCCCAGTGCCAGGGACCAATCCGTTTCACCGCTAACCAGGCCTTCAAGGCTAACGCGACGAACGCCGCCTCGTGTCAGGCGGTTCTAGCGGCGACTGGCCTCAACATCTGTCCCTGGAAGGGGATCCTCGTCTGGCAGGACGGGTCCGTGGCGACACCCGGCAGCGAAGTTCGACTCGGAGGTCAGAGCAGCACCATCCTGGCCGGCACGATCTACGCACCGCTATCACACGTCGAAATCGACGGCGGCAACAACACGACCGGCTGCTCGGCCGATCCGAATGACCCTACTGCAGGCTGCCTCGCCATCCAGATCATTTCCTACACCTGGAAGATCACCGGTGGCGGGCTGCTTCAGATGCCATATGACCCGGCAGGCCTCTACCAGTTCCCTGCGCGTGGCTTGATCGAGTGACCCAATCCTCCGGAGGGCTCGTTAGGCCGGTGGGTCCGGGCCCGCCTGCGCCAGCCTGAGGGCCATGGCCGCCGCTTCCCGGGGATCGCGGGCACGGTGCACCCGCGGGCCGCCGATGCGGTGCTCGGACTCGACCCGCCAGGACGACAGCGCCACGACGTGACGCCCCATCCGCAGGGCGAGGCCGATCTCCGACAGCGTTCCGTGCCGCCCGCCCACGGCCAGCACGGCGTCCGCCGCGGTCACGACCACCAGGTTGCGCATCACGCCCAGGCCGGTCGGGATGGCGACCCGCACGAACTCGTTCGCCTCGAGCGCATCCGTGCCGGGCAGGATCCCGATCGTCTGGCCGCCGGCGCCCACCGCGCCACGCGATGCGGCCCGCATCACGCCTCCCAGCCCGCCGGTCACCACCGTGGCTCCGGCGCGCGCCAGCAGCTGCCCGACCTCCTCGGCCCAGTCCAGCACCCGGTGCGCATCCGGCCCGCGCGGGTCCCCGTCACCGATCACCGCCACGTGCGGCGGGCGCCTGGGAGCGATCTGCTCGTTCATCGCGCCGCGACCGACGGGATCGCGCCCGCCAGCGCCACCCGCTCGAGCGCCTCGTAGCGAGCGGGCCCGCGACCGAGATGGCTGCGGTACAGGACCACGTCGTCGACCGGCAGGACGCCGTCCGGAGCCCGTAGGGAGAGCAGCGGCGAGCCATCCGCGCCGTTCCGGTCGCGCGCCCGGGCCAGGGTCAGGTGCCCGCGAAACGGGCCGGGCTCGGCCTCCAGGCCGTCGCGGATGGCCTCGGCCAGGGAGCGGAGCCGGCGCTCGGGATCATGGATCCCGTACCAGATCACCCGCGCCGCTCGGGGGGACGGGAATGCGCCCAGGCCGCCGGTGGCCACCGTGAAGGGCGCCGCGCCGACCAGGGTGGAGCGCAGGGCATCGGTCAGGGCCGGCACGCGGGAGGCAGCGGTCCAGCCCAGGAAGGCGAGGGTCACGTGCCAGCCGTCGGCGGTGCTCCAGCGCCAGCTCGCGTCCACCCCGGGCAGCCGGCGCAGGCCGGCGACCGCATCCGCCAGGGAGGAGCGCAGGACGTCGGGAGCGGGCACGGCCACGAAAAGGCGCCACCGTTCCGGAGGCTGGCTGCTCATGCTCAGGCGCTCGCTCGCCGCAGGCGGGCGTCGACCAGGGGCAGGAGCTCGGTCAGCGAGCGGATCAGCGGGACGTCGGCGGGCAGGTCCGCGCGGGTGTACCGGTCGCGGCGATCGATCAGGACCGGGGCGATGCCGACCCCCTGCGCCCCGCCGACATCGGCATCCAGGTGGTCGCCCACGTGGAAGGCCTGCTGCGGGCCGACATGCGCCCGCTCCAGCGCGTAGCGGAAGATCTGGGGGTGCGGCTTCTCGTAGCCGACCCGGGCACTGGCCGCGATGAAGTCGAAATGGCTCACCAGCTCCAGCGAGTGCATCAGCTCCGGCAGCTGCCAGACCCAGTTGCTCACCGCCCCGACCACCAGGCCGCGGTCGCGCAGCGCGCGCAGCGCGGGCAGCGCATCCGGGAAGACGTGCCAGTTGCTCACCACCAGGAACAGCTCCGACAGTCGTCGGAAGAAGGCCTCCGGCATGGTACCGATGCCCAGCTCCCCGATGGCCGCCTGGTCGATCTGGATCGTCCGCTGGAAGCTGGCCTCCGGCGTCGGGTCGAAGCCGCCTTCGAAACCCCAGCCGCCATGGTGGTAGGCGGCCCGCAGCGCGTCGCGCAGGCGGTCGGTGGCCACTTGCACGCCGTACTCCTCGAAGGCGATCTGGTAGATGTGCTCCCACGAGGGGTTCGGGCGCATCACCGTGTCGCCGATGTCCAGGAAGACGGCCCTGAGCGGGCTCCGCGGGGTCATGGGCCACAAGCCTACCGCGTCGCGGCCGTGGCCTCAGGCCGCGGAGGCGCCCATCCGACCCAGGATCTGGTAGATCTCGGTCCGGTAGCGCAGGCCGGACGCATGGCGAGAGAGCCAGCGCAGGTAATCGGGGTCCTGGCGGGCAAGGTCGCGCAGCGTCCAGCCGGTGTAGCGGCCGAACTCCAGCCGGGAGCCGGCCGACGATGCGCGCGGCGGCGGCGGGACGGAACCGCCACGACGCGCCTCGGCCGCCGGCACGAATCCCCAGGCGGCCCGGCGCTGGTTGCGGTCCCAGGCTTCGCGGGTCGCGGCATCGCGCACCAGGCGGTAGGCCTGGTTCAGCTCGGCCATCCGCCGGGCGGCAGCCTTGGAGGGGTCGCGGTCGGGGTGGTACTTCATCGCCAGCGCCCGATAGGCGGCGTTGAGGACCTCCTGCTCGGCGCTCGGCAGCACCTGGAGAACCCGATACGGATCCACGGCTCGGCGCTCGGCTCTATCGGTTCCGGATCAGGACGGCTCAGTCGTTGTAGAGCCGCTCTTCGATCAGCTTCTCGGCCGTCTGGCGGCCGGTCGGATCGAAGCAGCTGTACTCGAAGAGCTTCTCGTACTCGAGGTCGACGTTGTCCTGGCCGCCGCGGTTCTTCTCGACCGTCACCACCACCCAGTCGCGGTAGCGCTGGGCCTGGTACGGGTTGAACTCGATGTTCACCTTGGCGACGATGTGGTACTTGTCGTTCATGATCAGGATGATGTCGCTCTCGTAGTTGATGGCCGATGATCCGCGCAGGTGGTGGTTGCGCAGGCGCTTGGCCTTCAGCCCCTCACGGTCGGCGGCCACGATCGCGACCACCGGCACCTCGAGGGCCAGCGCGATGTCCTTCAGGCCGCTGACGATGCGCGTGACCTTCTCCTCCTCGGTGTTGGGCTCGGGGATGACCGGCACCTTCTGGAGGTAGTCCACGAACAGGACGATCCGCCGCTCCTCCTCGCCGCGATGCTCGTCCACCAGCGAACGCAGATTGTCGATGGTCGAGCTGGTGGCGGTCCCGCGCAGCAGGTACAGGTTGCTGCCGTAGCGGGCGATGCGCTCCAGGCTGGGGCGCAGGCGCGGATTGGCACCCAGCTTGGCCCGGGTGCCGGCCTCGGCGGCGGCGGTGTAGCTGCCCAGGACCTCCTTCTTGACATCCTGGATCTTCACCGCGCCCGACTTCTGGGGCAGGTGGGTGAGGGCCGACTCCATGGCGATCAGCCGCTGGATCAGGTATTCCTCTTCGTGCTCGAAGCACACGTACAGCACGGTCGCCTGGCCAGACGCGGCCATGTTACGGGCCATCTGGAGCGCCATGGTCGTCTTCCCGGCGCCCTGGGCACCGCCGATCAGCATCAGCTCGCCCGGGCGGAGGCCGCCGCCGATGGTCTTGTCCATCGGCACGAAGCCGGTCGCGATCGGCATGAACTCCTCGACGCGGCCGGACGCGATGCGCTCGTTCAGGTTGGTCAGCACGTCCAGGGCGGATCGGGGCGCCAATGTCCCCTCGCCCACCTCGAGCTTCCAGTCGGGGGCGGATGCGGACTCGGCGACGGGCTCGTCGATCATTGGTGCGGCAGCTCCACTACGGTGCTCGGTTCGGACTCGCGCCCACGCCGCCGCTCCGGCAACGGTGCCGCGGCGCAACGGAGGCGAGTATACGACCCGTCTCCTAGGGCTGGAATGACCCGATTGGACTACTCCGGCTACGCGGGCTGGGGCGCGGGACCCCGGCGTCGCTTGGTCGGCGGCGTCTCGTCCGCGGACGGCTCCGCGGGGACCTCGTCGCCCGCCTTGCCCTCGGCGGCGCGCGGCGGGGTGGCGGGCTTGCCGCGCGGCGGCAGGACGCCCTCGAACAGCGCCTCGAACTCGTCGTGCTCGATCGTCTCCTTCTCGATCAGCAGCGCGGCCAGCCGGTCGAGCACCTCGCGGTGCTTGGTGAGCGCCTCGGTCGCCCGGTCGAAGGCGCGGTCGATGATCTCGCGCACCTCGGCGTCGATCTTGGCCGCCACCTCGTCCGAGTAGTTGCGCTGCTCGCTGATCTCGCGGCCAAGGAAGACCATCTCCTCCTTCTTGCCGAAGGCCAGCGGCCCGAGCTTGTCGCTCATCCCGTACTGGGTCACCATCGCGCGGGCCAGCGCGGTGGCCTTCTCGATGTCGTTCGACGAGCCGGTGGTCGTGTCGCCGAAGATCAGGCGCTCCGAGACGTTGCCGGCCAGCATGCCGGCGATCTTGTCCTCGAACTCCGACTTGGAGTGGAGGTATCGGTCCTCCTGCGGCAGGCTCATGGTGTAACCCAGCGCCATGCCGCGGGAGACGATCGTCACCTTGGTCACCGGGTCGCACTTGGGCAGGACCCGCTGCACGACGGCGTGCCCGCCCTCGTGGTAGGCGATGATGACCTTCTCCTCCTCGGTGATGATCCGGCTCCGGCGCTCCGGGCCGGCGATCACCCGGTCGATGGCCTCGTTGAAGTCCGGCATGCTGATGGACTTCTTGTTGCGCCGCGCGGCCAGGATGGCCGCCTCGTTGACCAGGTTGGCCAGGTCCGCCCCACTGAAGCCAGGCGAACGGCGCGCGATGGCCTCGATGTCCACCGTCTTGTCGAGCGGCTTGCCCTTGATGTGGACGTTGAGGATCTCCTTGCGCCCGCGGATGTCCGGCCGATCGAGCACGACCTGGCGGTCGAATCGGCCCGGGCGCAGGAGCGCCGGGTCCAGGACGTCGGGCCGGTTGGTGGCGGCGACCACGATCACGTTGGTGTTGGTGTCGAAGCCGTCCATCTCGACCAGGATCTGGTTCAGGGTCTGCTCGCGCTCGTCGTGCGAGCCGCCCAGGCCGGCGCCACGCTGGCGGCCGACCGCGTCGATCTCGTCCACGAAGACGATGCACGGCGAGTTGCGCTTGGCCTGCTCGAACAGGTCGCGGACGCGCGAGGCGCCGACACCCACGAACATCTCCACGAACTCGGAGCCCGAGATCGAGAAGAACGGCACGCCGGCCTCACCTGCCACGGCCCGGGCGAGCAGGGTCTTGCCGGTTCCCGGCGGGCCCACCAGCAGGACGCCGCGCGGGATGCGCGCGCCGAGCGAGTTGAACTTCTCGGGGTACTTCAGGAACTCGACCACCTCAGTCAGCTCCTGCTTGGCCTCGTCGACGCCGGCGACGTCGTTGAAGGTGACCACGGTCTTGTTGCCCAGGAACATGCGGGCCCGGCTCTTGCCGAAGCTCATGGCCTGGTTGTTGGTGCCCTGCGCCTGGCGCATCATGAAGAAGATGAAGGCGCCGATCAGGAGCACGGGCAGGAGCGCGGTGATCAGCAGCCCGACCCACTGGCCGGCGGCGCTGGGCTCCACGGCATTGAAGCTGGTGCACTTGAACTGGCCCTGGTTGCCGGTGGTGCAGCCCAGGTCCTCGTAGGGATTGATG